>CAWVRV010000018.1:0-35777 GCA_963932755.1 uncultured Flavobacteriales bacterium
ATTCGTCAATTCTAGCCAGTTTGGAATTGATCGGTTGAGCAAATGAAACACATTCTCAAACCCTTCTTCGCCTCCATAGTAGGGGTCGGGTACATCGGCGTCACCGAGCACGAGTTTGACTTTGTTTCTTTCGTCATCATTTCTGGCAAGAGATTGTAGGTCCAGAAGATTCTGTTTGTCCATCGCCAGTATCAAATCGAATCTGTCAAAATCTTCTTGGCAAAAAACCCTGGACCTCTGGTCCGAGATCTCGATGTTGTTTTCCTTCATTTTATCTATTGACCTGCTGTCTGGAGGGTTTCCACTGTGGTGGTCAATCGTCCCCGCAGAATCAACTTCTACAAGCAGACTCAATCTACGTGCATGGTGCTCAAGAAGGCCATGGGCGATTGGAGATCGGCAAATGTTGCCAAGACAGACAGCCAATATTTTATATGAAGTTGTGGGCATAAAAAAACGGAACCCAATCAGGTTCCGTTGATATTAGTGAATCGATAGTTTCTTTTCAAGGTCGTCTAGATATTTTCTAAAGTGCTTGTCTGTCTCACTAAGGTTGTTTACTGTTCTACATGCATGGAGTACGGTAGCGTGATCTTTGCCTCCGCAATGCAGTCCAATGTTTGCCAAAGATGATTTCGTCATCTTCTTAGAAAAGTACATCGCGATTTGTCTCGCTTGAACGATTTCGCGCTTGCGTGTCTTCGACTTGAGAAGTTCAATCGGAAGATCGAAGTAGTCACACACCACTTTCTGAATGTAATCGATGCTTACCTCACGTGCTGTGTTCTTGACAAACTTGTCAATCATTTGGCGTGCAAGATCAAGCGTAATAGCTTTCTTATTCAGGCTGCTCTGGGCAATTAGTGAAATCAGTGCGCCTTCGAGCTCTCTTACGTTGGTCGTGATGCTATATGCGAGATATTCAACGACTTCCCTTGGCATGTCTATTCCGTCGCTGTACATCTTCTTTTCTAGAATTGCCATCCGCGTTTCAAGAGCAGGAGTCTGCAAATCTGCGCTAAGGCCCCACTTGAATCTGCTTAGCAGTCTTTGCTCCATTCCTTGCATTTCAACAGGTGGCTTGTCTGCTGTGAGGACCAATTGCTTGCCGGTCTGATGTAGGTGGTTAAAGATGTGAAAGAATACATCCTGCGTCTTTTCCTTTCCGCTGAAGAATTGTACGTCGTCAATAATCAGTACATCTATCATTTGATAGAAGTGACTGAAATCATTGACCGTATTGTTTCTTACTGAATCGATAAACTGATGTGTAAATCGTTCAGAGGTTACGTAAAGAACAGTCTTGTCTGGGGTTTGGTTTTTTATTTCAATCCCTATCGCATGCGCCAGGTGTGTTTTTCCAAGTCCTACACCACCATAAATGAGCAGTGGATTGAAAGCTGTTCCGCCAGGTTTATTTGCAACAGCAAATCCTGCAGATCTCGCAAGTCGGTTACACTCACCCTCGACAAAGTTGTCGAAAGCATAGTTCGGATTTAAATTGGAATCAATCTTCAGTTTCCTTAAACCAGGAATCACAAATGGATTCTTGATAGGAGCGGGCTCACCAACAACGGGCATGTTTACGGCGTGATTGCGCGTAGCTGCACGATGCGACGTAGGCACCTTAACAGTATATGGACTCGCTTGATTCCCCTCAAGGGAGTGTTCCATAATAATGCTGTATTCCAAACGAGCGTCCGGGCCTAATTCTTTGCGAACAGTCTTGCGTAGCAAAGACACATAGTGCTCTTCAAGCCATTCGTAAAAGAATTGGGACGGCACTTGAATCGTAAGTACACTTTCATCTAGCTTCACCGGTTTTATGGGAGCGAACCACGTTTTGAAAGCTTGAGTACTGATATTATCACTGATAACAGTAAGGCAGTTCGCCCAAACTTTGTTGTGGTCTTGTTCCATGAATTCCTTTTTTACTTCGTGTGATTAGAGAGTGCAATGTTTGACAAAACAATTGTAAAAAAAAACACCACGCCTATTGTTTTTATAAAAAGTTTAATCTGAAAATTGTTTTTATGTTGAGAGATATTATATGGATTATATAAATCATATAATTTATTTTTTTTTAAAGGTTTATGAAGACATGGTTTGTAGTGTGAAAAACAGCGTTTTAACATTTGTAAACAAGTTATTATCACAGAAGCATCATTTCATTTATATATATGAGCATGCCCTTATTTTGTGCAATTTATGATGTGAATTATTTTTTTTTATGAAGTGTTTTTCTGTTGACAAGGCCATTATTTTTGGTTTATGGATCACAACCTTTCTTCTTGTTGGATAAAAATGGGCGACAAGCGTCGTTTCTGTATCAATCACAGAGTCCGATATTCGGATACTGACAGAATGGATATGGTGTATCATGGTTCTTATGTTCCCATGCTTGAGGCTGCAAGAGTTGATACATTAAGGGAAATAGGTTGGGTGTATTCTGAAATGGAGACAAAGGGCATCTTACTTCCTGTAATTGATCTCAGGCTACAGTATAAGATGCCGGCCAGATATGACCAGATTTTAAGAATTGAAACGCATGTCGTCAGATCTCCCACTGCCAAATTAGAATTCCGTTTTCATGTGTATCACGAACAGAATTTGTTAGTAGTGGCGAATGTTGTGCTTGCTTTTGTTAATGCGAAATCAGGTCTTCCTCAACGTGCTCCTTCTGGTTTTGCAAACGCGCTCGCAGAAAATGGACTAATTCATTCATGAGGTTTCTTTTCTTGGGTTTGATTAATTCGTGCTCCAAATCGGGTGCTCCTGCATCTACCCAAGCAGAATACCAAACCGACGCGATCCCTTCTGCCGCCATATAAAACCTCTCCTCGATCATTCCACCTAAGGAGTCATTGTATTCTTCACAGAATCCTGGAGTGGGAATGAGGCTTAGTGTTCGGCCTCTTGTCCGATAACCCCATACATCAGGAGCCCCGACTCTTTCTCTAACGGCCTTTTCCATTCGGAGTACCTCTTCGACGTTTGCATTGCTTGACATGATTCTAGACCAAACCCATTCTCGGATGTCCGAGATATAAACGGCCTCTATTCTTTGGCCTGTCCAGTATGGTCTAGATGTTTCATAGACATGTGTTTCCCAAAGCGCATGTATTCCTATTTGACCTGTAAATTGACCGTTATAATTTGCGGTTGTATGTAGAGGTACATGCGCATCCCCAATATAATGTCCCAAGTCGGCCGACAGTCGAAGGACGCGTGAAAGGCTTGCTGCAGAACTGTCCCTGGCGTCACAATTTGACATTTCATCAACAAGCTGATTGTATACCCTTTCAATACTCCAAGGTAGAATTCCTCTTGACCACAATGTGTCTTCACTGTAGCGTTCACATGCTTCGTGCCATCCACATGGCGATATTCCGTCTGAATAATGGTCGAGGTCGATATAGTGTCTTTCAGCCTCCTCCTTGACGCCGTGTTTGCGTTTGTCCGCATCTACGGCTCTCACCATTAATTCGTGTTGATGCGCTTTGAAAAAGCCAAAAACAGGTGAGGGGAGTGCTGTAATTGCAACAGCATGTAATTCACGGTGTGGTGAGAACCCCCAACTTGAACATGTAACTACAGCAGCTGCAGTTAAAATCTTCGTCCTATGTTTCCACCGTGTTTTCAACTTCCTTTAAAGGGACTAAAATTCCATCTTTTAAGATCGGAATGGCCGTTAAGTTGTTTGGTGTAAGGCAGAAATTCACGTCCGCATTTAAATTGAGCTTGCGAAGACGTCTTCTGTGAGAACTTGCTTTCAAGTATGAAAAGATGTTTTCTTTTGCCGATCGATAAATAAACTTTGCGGCGACAGAACTGTCTTCTGTTGAGGCGAATTTCCCGCTTTCCATAACCCCGTCAATAATGGCTCCCGCGCAAATGGTATCTTCGAGGTTAAACTTGTCTTTCCATCCAGAAGCCAATATCAATGTATTTCTTTCTTGACGAATAAGCCATTCTGTGAGAGATTGGAGGTTGTTCAGTGATCCGATAACGACAGTCTCTTTGTGCTCAGCAATCTTAATCGCTTTTGTTCCATTGGTGGTTGTGAGTACGATTGTTTCCCCTTTAAGTTTTGGGTCCAGAAATGAAACAGGAGAATTTCCCATGGGGAATCCCTCCACAATTTGGCCCTCCCTTTCTGCGGCAGCGAGATACCCTTTTTTAAGGTATTCCCTTGCTTCGTCAACGCTGTCTACAGGGATGATTCCTTTTACGCCGTTTTCTATCGCAGCACAAATGGCTGATGTAGCCCTCAGTACGTCTATGACCACAATCAGTTCAAACCCCTTTTCATATTGGTGGAATTCACGTGGGGAAAAGCAAGCTTCTATTCTGGGAGGTTCAGATTGCATCTATTTGTCTTTTTGTAGGAAAGGGAACCTCACAACTTCTGCTTCGATATCTTTGTTGCGGATTCTCACTGAGAGTTTGTGACTGGTCTTTGCGAAATCCTTGTCAATATAAGCCATCCCTATCCCGTACCCTAAACTCGGACTCATTGTTCCGCTTGTAATGACGCCTACAATTTGACCTGAAGCATTTGCCACTTCATATCCCTGGCGTGGGATTCCTCGCCCTATAATTTTCAACCCGATCATTTTTCTCGCAGGTCCTTCGGCTTTAATGTCCTCTAAACGTTTTCTGTCGGTAAAATCCTTTGTGAATTTTGTGATCCAACCCAACCCTGCTTCTATCGGATTTGTCGTTTCATCGATATCGTTGCCGTACAAACAAAACCCCATTTCCATTCTTAAAGTATCTCTTGCGCCCAATCCACATGGAGTGACATCGGCATTCAATAGTGCATCCCAAATTTCAGGAGCTTTGCTGTTGGGGATGTAGAGTTCATATCCTCCGGAGCCAGTATATCCAGTTGCCGAGACGATGCACTCTGTGCCCAAAATGTCAGCTCTCATGAAGGTGTAGTATTTTAAGTCACCAGGATTAACTTCCATGAGTGGCGTTAGTTTTTCTGTCGACTTGGGCCCCTGAAGGGCGATAAGCGTCCAGTTATCCGAGGTGTCTTCTAACGTTACGTTTAATCCCTGCGCCTTGTCGTTGATAAACTTCCAGTCTTTTGTTCTGTTGCTCGCATTCACCACCAAGAGGTAATCATTTTCTCCTTCTCTATATACAAGAAGGTCATCCACAATTCCACCCTCTCCGTTGGGGATACAGCTGTATTGAATTCCCCCATCAGATAACTTTAAAACATCATTTGATGTGATGGCTTGAAGAAGCCCTGTGGCATCTGGACCTTTCACTGTAAACTCACCCATGTGGCTGACGTCGAACATGCCTACGTCCTCGCGTACTGCTTGATGTTCGATTTTAAGTCCAGCATATGAAACGGGCATTTCGTAGAAGGAGTATTCCACCATCTTCGCACCGAGTTCGAGGTGCTTCTGAAATAAGGATGTTCTAATTAACACAGTGTCATTCATGGCGCGAAGATAGTCGTGTGACCTTTTTCTTCCACCACTTTGTCACTTCAGGTCCCCCGTGAAATACGCCGTCCAAGACTGAGCATCCTCCTACAAAATTATTTCGATCCTCAAAGACCTGTGGGTATCTCTCGTATGTCCAGTTTTCACTAGAGAAACTGTCCTTTGTTCGAAGGTCTTTTGAGGGGTGTTCAAGGTCAGAATGTCGCATGTAATTCGAGCTTAACGCGACACTTTTTAAACCAAATTCATCTTCCAGCCACCTTAGGCTCCCCAAGTTGAAGTCAAGAAGGGGGAGGCCCGGTTTGGCATATGTTTCAAGAAATTGAATTAAAGAATCTTCGAAATGTTCAAAGTAGGGGGCAGCCCCGTAACCAGTTCTGAGATGGCGCATTAAAATTGTGGGGCTGATGGCCTCGGTGAAGAGTATGTCAGAAAGCGCTCTTGAGGATGCCGTTCGTCGATGAACAGGAAGTGTAAGTGTCATCTCGCCTTGGACATTTGAAAGTCGCATGCGGTTGCGCATGGTTTGTTTCACAAAATGCTCATGTATATCTACAACAACATCTTGACTTGGTGCATCCGTATTGTAAGCGATTTGGCACCATGCCAAACTCGGGAAGGGACAAGCTGGAAGAACAATCACCGGCTTTCTTACTTGACAGTTTTAAACATGCGATTCCAGCGAATTTTTGATTCACCATGTTGTGGGACGTTTTGTTTGCTGAACCATGTGAACGAGGCTCTGCCTATTACGTGGTCCTCAGGTACAAATCCCCACATGCGTGAGTCAGCGGATCGATGCCTGTTGTCACCCATCATCCAATAATAGTCCTGTTCGAAGGTGTACGATGTTGCAATCGTTCCATCGATCTCAACCGTTCCGTCAGGATTTTCCACCAAATCGTGGTTTTCGTAGGCTGAAATAACCCTGCGATACATGTCTAAATTTCGTTCGTTCAGATCAATGGTGCGTCCCGCTTCAGGAATGTAGATAGGTCCTAGATCGTCTGGGGTCCACGCATTAAATTCCTCCCTGTAGGTATTTGGAAAAATGTCCATTCTGCCCTTGCGATTTACAGTGCTCATCAGATCGATGCTCATTGCAGCACCGCTGTTTTCTAACTCCACAACTTCACTGTTCGTTAATGAGATCAAGGTTGCAATCCCATCAGCAGTGGCTTGTGATGCGCCGATGTCTACGTTTGTTAAGCCAAGCATTTTCATCGCTCTTTTTGCCTTCATGGGGCTTGAGAATTGCACCTGGTATTCAAACTGTAGATTCTCGGGGTTTTCGATCGCTTCGCCATTAATAACGACTTGTCGATCTATGACAGAGAGAGAATCTCCCGGAAGGCCTATGCAGCGCTTCACATAGTTCTCCTTTTTATCTATAGGTCGTGCTGACAGTCCAGGTTTGATGAAAGCCTTGTCACGGACAACACCCATATACTGTTCCGGGTTGAGTGCGAACTTTTTAATGTCTCCTCCAGCAGCACGGATTCCTTCTCTTCTAAGAATGCCATAATAATCATGTCCGGCCAAATCTTTGTCTATAAAAATGGTGTCCCCTGGAGGAAAGCTGAAGACAACTGCATCATAACGTTCAACACTTCTAAACCCGGGCAGTCTCATATATGGGAGAGATAGCCAAGAAGTATAGCTGGGAGTCATCGATCCAGGGAGGGTGTTGTGAACAAAGGGTAGGGTGAATGGCGTTTGAGGTACTTTGGCCCCATAACTCATCTTGTTCACGAATAAATAGTCACCTACGAGCATACTGCCTTCCATTGACCCTGTAGGAATCGTAAAGGGTTCGAATGTAAATATTCTAAATGCGCTCGCTACAATTGTGGCCCAAAGCAACGCCTCCCCCCATTCTCTAAACGTAGATTTCCGAGTCTTACTCCAGCTTCTGGGGCCGATGTATGTATTGTCTTCCAGTGCCAATTTAGGAATAGCAACCCATGGCAGCAGTCCCATAAACCATTGGTCTTTTGTGGTTCTCAGGCCAAATGCAATCGAAAGTTCGACATGCATAATGGTCAACATCAGAAGATTGATTCCAGGAACGAGAAGGAACACAATCCAATACCATGGTCTTTCAATAATCTTTAGAATAGCCAAGCTATTTAAGCCCGGTATGTACCCATGCCATGGCGTTCCAACTCCGGATTTTTTGATTAAAGCAGGCACGAAAATGAGTTGCTCAGCACATATTATTCCAAGTAAAATCCAGGGGATTAAGTTCATTGTATTTTAGAAATCAAATCGTTCATATTATAAATTCCATGTTCTCCCTTGGCGTGTTTCTCACTGAGCCAAACAAGCGCTTGAAAAGCACCTAAGGCAAATCCTTGTCTTGATGTTGCTTCGTGACGCAAAGCAAGTACATCCACCTCCGAATTCCACGACAATTCGTGAATACCTACAATTTCTCCTTCACGCACAGAATCAATGGTTGCTTCTCCACCATTTGCGCGTATGACATCCCGAAGTGTCAATGCTGTGCCGCTGGGAGCATCCAACTTATGTATGTGATGGACATCTTTGATTTGGGCTGAATATTCGGGAAACTTCTTCATTGCCCGTGTCATGTAAGCTGACATCTCATTTAAAAGGTGAACGCCAATACTGAAATTGGTTGCGTGAAAGACTGTCCCACCTGCCTCCTTTAATTCATCCATCCTGTCATGCCATCCTGTTGTGCCTATCACAACGGGTAAATTTGCGGCGATACATTTTAAGGCATTGTTTACGGCATCTTGGGGAGTTGAACTTTCAAAGACGATGTCCGCCCCCAAGCCTGAAGCCGTCCATTCATCTCCCTTATTTACACGTGCTACGACGGTCCATCCATTGTTTGCGGCAACCTCGGCCACAGCCGCACCCAATTTACCGTATCCGATGATCGCGACTCTCATTTGTTGTTGATTCGAATGCTTAACCCCACTTGCCATGGTGTGAGGTTGTTGTTAGGGGACAATTGAGGGGGAAGAACCTTCCAACTTAAATCCTCACTGGCGTCAAAGAATTTCATGTGTGAATCCACATTTGCATCTACGATTTGTAGCAGATATACCCCCAAAAATGCGAGGTAAGATAAATCGCGATTCCTTCTATAAAAATACGCGCCATCTTCTAAGTCGGACAAGATGTAAGGATCTCCATCGTTGTCAGTCAAGGTGCTGTTTGTGGTGGGGTCTTCATCCGTTTCATATCCCCAATGTTCACGAAAAAGATTCATTTGCTTCGTGTTGTCAACCACAAACCATCCTGCAGTCGCCAGCCCACCGAGGACAAAAGGAACTTTCCACACTTTTTTATTGATGACCTGACCTGATCCTGGAAGTGCTGCAGCCCATCGTGTCGTTTTTTTTACGCGCAATTGCTCTTGGGTCAATGCATCTGTTTCTTGAGCATAGATAGGCGTTTCGAAAAGAGAAAGCACACCCAGGCACATCACGCATAGATATTTTGCTATAGAATGCATGGTCGTACTTGTGAGGTTGAATTATTGGGTCAGTTTGTCAAGCAACCCCTGTAATTCATTCATGTCCTTGTAGTGCAACTCTATTCTGCCAGACGCGCCTAATGTGGTCTTGATTTTTGTGCCATTCCCGAACTTCAATTTTAAGATGCTCTGAGCTTGCTCTTCGTCGGGGCTGTGTCTCCGCTTGTCAGCAGGGGATTTTATCTGTTTTTTACTCCCTCCATCTTTTTTGCAGAGATTCTCAGTTTGTCTCACACTGAACTTCTGAGTGATTGCGAGGTTCATAATGAGAATCTGTCTCTCTGGATCATTTGTGATCGAGAGCAGTGCCTTTGCATGCCCTTGTGTAAGCGTCCGTTTTGCAAGTTCTATTTTGATTTCTTCTGGCAGGTCCAAAAGACGTAACGAATTGGTGATCGAAACTCTGGCCTTGCCCACGAGTAACGATATCTGCTCGTGCGTTAAGCGACACTCTTCAATAAGTCGTTGATAAGAAGTTGCAACTTCAATGGGGTGGAGGTCCTGTCGTTGTACGTTTTCTACCAGAGCCATCTCCAACAATTGCGCATCATCAGCTTCGCGAATATAAGAGGGTATTTCTTCCAATCCTGCAGCTTGACCCGCTCTGAATCGACGTTCTCCAGCGATTATTTGAAATTTGAGAGCGCTAATTTTCCGAACGGTGATCGGTTGAATAATGCCAAGTTCTCGGATGCTGTTCTCCAACTTCTTCAGGGAGCTGTTTTCGAATGATTCTCTTGGTTGGTTTGCATTCCGCTCAATATTGCCGATCGGTATCATTGCGATTTTACCTGCCATTTGGCCTATAAAACGTGGTTTTTTATCGACTTCTTTGTTGCCAAACTCTTTGGAAGCGATTCCATTTCCAGATAAGATTTGGGTCTTGAGATCTTCTTTCTCGAAATCTTTTGTTTCAAGTTCTTTCTTGTCGATATCGCGAATGATATCTGAAATCTTTGATGTGCGATTTGAATTGACATTGTTAAAATCCGGCATGTCACCCAGTCCCTTTCCCAAACCCCTTCCGATGTTGACCTTTCTTGACATATCGACTAGCCCACGAGGTCTTTAAGGAACTTTTCATCATCTCGAAGTTTTGTCATTTCATTGCGCTGAAGGATTTCCCTTGCAAGGTTGAGATAATTCACAGACCCCTTACAACTTGCGTCGTGTATGATGATTGATTCGCCATAGCTTGGTGCCTCACCAAGTCTGGTGTTTCTGTGAATGACAGTGTTTAAGACAAGGTCTTCAAAATGAATTCTGACTTCCTCAACGACTTGATTCGCAAGTCTAAGGCGCGTGTCATACATCGTTAAAAGGATGCCCTCTACTTCAAGACGTGGGTTGAGTTGGGTTTGTACTATTTTAATAGTATTCAGCAGCTTGCCTAAGCCTTCTAGTGCAAAATACTCACATTGCACAGGAATCATGACAGAGTCAGCAGCCGTAAGCGCGTTAAGTGTCACAAGTCCCAGGCTCGGTGAACAGTCTATGACAATAAAATCATAGTTGTCTCTAATCTTCTCGAGTTCATGGTACAGTTTTCTTTCACGCTGCTTTTGGTCAACAAGTTCGATCTCTGCACCGATAAGATCCAGATTTGCAGGCAATACATCTAAGTTTGGAGAAGTCGTGGACAGGATACAGTCTTCGATGTTCGATTTTCCTAGAATGACTTCGTACGTTCCATTTTCAACCGTGTGAGGATCTAAGCCTACACCACTTGTAGCATTTGCTTGCGGATCGGAGTCAACAAGCAATGTTTTGTATTCAAGTACACCTAAGCATGCTCCTAAGTTGATTGCAGTAGTTGTTTTCCCAACACCTCCTTTTTGATTTGCGATTGCAATAATTTTTCCCATCAGAATATCTTTTAGCTTAATTCAGGCTTTCGCTAAGATATTATTTGTTCGCGTGTGTTCCAGATAAAGTTGTCCACACAAAAGCCTATGCCTTTAAGGCATTAAGCACTATTTACGTGAAGAAGATGTGGAAAAAGTCAGGAAGTAAAAGGGGACTTTATGTGTTATAGGTCCTCAAAATTAACTTCGTCTTCAGAACTGTCAGTTGAGTCGTTCGTTGACTCGTCAACAGTCTCGTCAGTGGACTCGTTCGTTGAGTCCTCACTTGAAGCAATTGTTTCCTCTGTCTTAGACTCGCTAGAAACGGAGTCATCTCCTTCGGTTGTTGCCTCTGATCCTTCTTCTTTTTGAGTGTCTGAATCGTTCGCTTTTCTTTCTGCAATCGGATCACGGAATTCTCCAGTAGTCATTAATTCTTTAATCTTGTCAGTCGCGTCAATAAAGCCGTCTTCAAACTTTTCGAAATCCTCTCTGTACAAGAAAAGCTTGTGCTTGGAGTAATTTACATTTCCACTGTTGTCGAAGTTTCTCTTGCTCTCTGTGATCGTCATGTAGAGATCTTTTCCTCGGGTTTCTTTGACATCGAAGAAATAGGTGCGCTTTCCAGCTCTTACTCTAACTGAATATAACTCTTCTCTATCTCTATTGTCGTTGTTGTTTTCTGACATCTTGCTCTCTCAGTTTAGTATTCTATGTGGTTTGATGCGACAAGTTAGGTAAAAAGTTATCTTGTTAGATACACTGATCCACTTTTCGTTCTTGGATATCCTATTTGGTCTACCCATACAGCCTCCCAGAGATATAGCCCATTTGGACAGAAGTGATTGCCATCAGCACCTTTTTCACCCAGCCAAGGCGTTGTAGGGTCAGTGGTTTGCCAAACGAGTTCACCCCATCTATTTACGATGTGAACGCGATATGCGCTGACTCCTAAGATCACAGGGAGCCAAACATCATTTAACCCATCACCATCGGGAGTGAATGCTGTGGGTGCATAAAAGACAGAGCCGCTGATACTGACTTCGCCAGCAGCGGTATTTGTACATCCCGCCTCGTTGATTACGGTTAACGTAATATTGTAATTGCCACCATCGCTGTAGGTGTATTCTCCGTCACAACCCTGCAGACTTCCCCCATCGCCGAAATTATAGAAACATTCAACCTCTTGGTCACCCAAATAGTCGACGCTAATTACAGGGTCCAGTATATCGACTACGTTGGGTTCAACATTGAAGGCCGCAAATGGAATAGGGAATGTTTGTACCAAATCTACTTCCAACATGTCCAAATTTCTTGCACAATAGCCCCCAGTGGTCATTTCGAGGAGAACGGGGAAGTTTCCGGAATATAAATACAGATGTACTGGGTTTACTGCGTTTGAAGTTGTACCATCTCCAAAATGCCACAGATAAGATGTCGCGGTGGAAGTTGAGCTCAGATTTGTATAAGAAACCTGATGTGGAGGACATCCCAAAAGAGGTCCAGCAGAGAAGTCTATTGTAGGGTCTTGTATTGCTTCTACTTGAGCTGAGAATGACTGTTGGCAACCATCAAGTCCGGGAACTTCGGCAGTCAAAGTGACCTCATAGATTCCAGGCTCGGCATACACGAGGTTAGAGATGTTTGTTTCTGACACTTGGGCGCTCACCGTAGCCCCCCCGAAGTCCCAGCTGTAGTCTGTATTTACATCAATGGATGCGGTTCCTGTCAAAGAGAAATTGTGTGTTGAGAAGCAATTGGGATCAGGAGCTTCGAAAACAGGTTGTAACAAATAGTATATATCCACATTTGCTGTTGCAGTGGTGGGGCAGGTGAACGGCGCATATGCAGTCAGGGTTACTGTATAGGATCCTGAATCTGAGTAAGTGAATTCTGGTTCGATGTCCGTTGAAGAGTCGCCGCCAAAGGGTGATCCGAAATCCCACAGATAAGTCTCTGAATTGAGGGAGTTGTTTTCGAATGAGAACGTGAGGCCTTGACAAAAACCTGTTTGGTTCTCAATAGAAGCGATGGGTTCAGGAGGCGCAACCCAGTCAAATTCTGCTTCTGCCGTACACCCATGATTGTTTACGGTCAATGAGATGTCCCAAGTGTCGGAATTCCCGAAATCAATTCCCTCTGGAGAAGTGATGTTTGCTGAGGCAGGATTCCCTCCATTAAAATCCCAAAAATAGGTAGCCTCAGGACTCATTGTGCCATTGACATCAAAATCGAAGGTTTCGGTGCCTGTGATGCAATCGAAACCTATAAGATCAATGACAGGGTCCAGAGGCATAAAGACATCAAATATTTGTGTTGATGTGTCTGCACAAGGCCAATCTGGATTTGCAATCAATGTGACCTCGTATGTTCCTACTTCAGGATACGTAAACTGAGGCTCTAATTCTGTACTTACATCCGTATCAATGCCATCGATTCCAAAGTCCCAAATAAAATCTTCTCCGTTAATGGATTCATTCACAAATTGAATCGTCTCACCGATACATAGCTGTTCAGGTTGCTGAGGGGTGACTGAAGCGACAATGTTTGGGTCGCATAACGTAACATTAAACTGAAAATCACGAACGACTTTCCCCAAACTAATTCCATCACGAAATTCTTCAACACAAATCCCCATGGCGTATTGTCCAGGGATGTTTGGTGTGCCAGTGATGAATCCTGTTGCAGGGTCGATTGAGAAGGCTGGGTCAGAAGCGATGGGGTAGGCTGCTGAATATGCTGCATTGTATGGGATGGGCGTATATGGGGGGGGTGATGGGGGGTTTGGGACGGGGCTTCCAAAGCCACCTCCACCACCGTTCGGACCACCGCCATCAAAAGGTGCACATAAAGAATACACGAGCTCATCACCATCAGGATCGATCGCTGCGTTGTCAAAGAAGAATTCAAAATTTGCACAAAGCGCAACGGGAGGAAAGGTTTGGAAAACAGGAGAGCTGTTGTTTGTTGTTGTTTCTTCAGTGCCTGGAATGTGAATTGTGGCTGTCATTCCAGGGTTGTCAGTTCCTCCAGCATTTGCAAGATTGCTAATGGAAGGATTTCTACAACATCTTTGCCATGCGATATCATATCCAGCGGGACTGCTTCCCAGCGTTAATGTTGTTGTATAAGTTGCTTCTTCGACGCACAAGTCGGGTGGCGGTGTGCCGCACGGATTGGTCATAACCACTGGCACGTCCAGTACTGTGCCGAAATTTAGAAAAACATCATCAACTTGTTGAAGTTGATTTGTTGAAGATCCGAAAACGCCAAGGAATATGATGTCGTCGAAATCAGTTCCTTGCGTATTTGCAGGTCCGCATTCTCGATATACCTTTAAGGTAACCAGGTAGTTGCCACCTCCCAAGTCTTCATAGAACATTTCAGATCCAATGAGGTGAGTAGCACCGAGTTCAAATGATAGGGTGATCAAAAATAAACCTGTTATTATCTTAAAGAGTGATCTCACACTATAAAGGTAAGCGTTTTTGTATCTTCACGCCGTGGAAAAAAAGGAAGAAAAGGCAATCGTTCCATTCGTGGATCTCAATTTGCACCCGAATATTGAAGAAGGTTTAAAAGCCATGGGCTTCGAAAACGCGACACCCATTCAATCAGAAGCGATCCCCCATGTTCTGAACAACAAGGATGTCTTAGGTATAGCACAAACGGGAACAGGTAAGACTGCTGCGTTTCTTCTGCCTACGATGGACATCATATTAGATACTCCGGACAATGGCAAGGTAAAAGCATTAATTGTCGTCCCTACAAGAGAGCTGGCGATGCAAATTGATCAGGCTGCTGAAGGATTTGGTTACTACACAGGAGTGACAAGTTTGGCGATCTATGGAGGAGGGAGTGGCAAAGATTTTGCGAGAGAGACGAAGGCGCTTAAAAAAGGCGCTGACATTGTGACTGTAACTCCTGGTAGAATGTTGTCTCATTTAACACTTGGATATGTAGATCTCTCTGAGCTTGAAGTGCTTATCCTAGATGAGGCAGATCGAATGCTTGACATGGGGTTCCACCAAGATATCATGCGCATCTCATCGCATTGTCGCAAAGGGCGACAAACGCTTCTTTTCAGTGCAACAATGCCAGAAAAAATGCGCGGTTTGGCCCACGAATTGTTGCAGGACCCTGTGACAGTTCAATTGGCTCTGTCAAAGCCAGCGGCAAATGTGAAGCAGAGTGCCTATGTCGTTTTTGAGCACCAAAAAGACGATGTTTTGGTTGACCTTCTGAAGGAGCTGAAAGTTAAATCAGGAATCATCTTTACTTCCAGAAAAAGGACTGTCAACCAAGTCGTTGCTGCTTTGAGAAAGGCCGGACTCAAGTGTGGCAAGATTTCTTCAGATCTGAAGCAAGAAGAACGTGAGGAAGTCATGCTGGGTTTTCGCCAAAAGAAAATACCTCTTCTCGTAGCTACTGATGTGGTTTCACGTGGCATTGATGTCGACAGCATTGAGCTTGTTGTAAACTATGATGTTCCTCCAAATGAAGAAGATTACGTGCACCGTATCGGTCGTACAGCGAGAGCAGAACGAAAGGGCGAGGCGTTTACTTTAATCACGCCTGATGACATGCGTCGTTTCGGGAATATTGAGAAACTCATTGAACGCACTGTGGACAAGCTCCCTCTGCCATCTAGAGTAGGACCTGGTCCAGATTACAACCCCAATTTTAGTGGTGGAAGAGGTGGCGGTGGAGGCAGAGGAAAGCCAGGCGGTGGTGGACGAGGAAAACCAGGCGGCGGCGGTGGAGGATATAAAGGGAATAACAGAGATTCTGGACCAAGACATCAGTCAAATGGTGGCAGAAGCAATCCAAACAAAGGAAGCAGCAGCGGAAGTAACGGAAGTGGAGGTCGGAGAATGAAGGGGAGCGACAATAGAAAGTAAACGGTCCATCATTGATTCTTCTCTCGGTGGATCTACCTTTTTTTTCCTTGTGAGCGTCTTTCTTTAATTCGTTCGCGAAATTGCCTTTCTAAAAAAGGAATCTTGGTTGCTCTTTCCGCATCGAGTATGTTAAAACATTCTAGAATAAACGCTCTGTTAAGTTCGATTTCCTGGATAAGTAAATTCCCCATTTGGATGACATTTTCCTCCAGCTCTTTGTCGGATAGGGACTCTTTTTCGTTTGGTTTTTTTCGAAGTTCATTCTTTTCATTTCGAATGGCTTCTCGTGCTGTTTCTAAATCGATGTGAGCAGCCCAAAATATGATGCTTTCATCAACAGTCATCTCCAGTTTTTCAGTGAGAAATGCCGTGAACAAGGGTTTGATTTTATCGGCTTTCTCTTGTCCTCTGTCGTGGCTTGCATCTTGTGCTGTTGCAGGAAATGCTGTGAGCAGTAAAAGGAGTGTGTTTGCTATTAAATTTTTCATTTGAAGGAGGTTGGTGTGAAAATAGATAATGGATAAAAGTTAAAATAGATAGACGCCAAATTCTTCTTCAAACTCGTCGTCTTCCCATTCCTGCATGAGTCGTTCTTCACTTTCAGACAAGTCATCTAATTCGATGCTATCTAACAGGCAAGCGTAAGTGATGCATGGGGATTCACTTTTTGTGATCCAGGGTGAAAGTACAAATGCGACGAGGGCTAAACTTGCAGCAATAGAAACAAGACCCATTTTTTTTAACGAAAAAACAGACGTCTTTTTTTGAAGAGATTGAGATACCACAGATAAAATCTCGGCTTTCTGTTTCTCGAAAAAATTCGGAGGAACTTGATAGGGATTCTTTTCCATAATTATATGACGTTAGAATTTAAAAGAGGTTTAATTTTTTCTTTTGCATGATGAAAAGAAGCCTTCAATGCACCTGTCGAAGTGCCAGTACATTCTGAAATACTCTTGTAGTCTAGATCTTCAAAGTATTTTAAAACAAAGACAGTGCGTTGTTTTTCTGGCAATGTTAATACTGCTGCATGAAGAAGTGCTGATGCATGGTCACCGTCAAAGTACACGTCAGATTCAAGATGTGTTACGTGATCTTCAAACTCGACTTCCTCGCTCCTTCGTTTTCGGATCAAATCAATCCCCTGTCTTGTTGCAATACTGAATATCCATGAGCTAAACTTCGCTTCAAAACGAAATGTATTCAGTGAAGTATGCACTTTGACAAAGGTGTTTTGTGTTGCATCAGCAGCATCTTCATGATTTCCTAAAATCCTTCTGAGATGAAAATAAATGGGCTGATGTAGCGTCTCTAAAAGTGAATTAAAAGCATCGTTTCGAATCGTGTTATTTGAAGAGCTCAAGGCGTTTAATAGAATTTTATCTGACTTGAAGCCAGAAAAAGTAAAATCAGTGACACCTTTTTTCTTCATCATCATTTCTACATTTTTGACGAGCTGAAGTGAATAAGGTTTAATTGTTTGACCTGCTTCTTTTTAAGAAATAGAACAGTGTCGCTCCTCCAATGAAAATGAGAACGGCAATAAGTTCAGCTTGAGTCATGGTGATTCCAATAAAATCAAAGGTTGTATTTACTCTGATTTTCTCAATAAAGAAACGCTCTATTCCGTTAAGCATTAAATATGTAGCGAAGAGAAGTCCAGCTGTTGATAATCTTGTTCTAAGTTTCCAGAGGATGGCAAATAGAATGACCGCCATCGTCGTTTCATACAGGGAAGTAGGATAAACACCTGTGCCTAGACATGTTCCATATCCAGGGTAAATTGCCCAAGGATCAGATTCTGAAATAAAACGCCCCACGCCGTTTACATTGTTTGGAAAGTGATAACTCCAAGTCCATTCAGGCAGCCAACTTAACCAATTTGGTTGGGGATGTGTGTTGGGGATTCCCCAGTCGCCATCTCCAGAGACTTGACAGCCTATGCGACCTATTCCGTATCCTAGCATAAGGGCAGGAGAGGATGCGTCGGCAACGTTTAGGAATTTCAGGCCATAATGTCTTGAATATAAATAAACGCTCAGTCCACCTACAATAAGCCCCCCGTAAATTGTAAGCCCCCCTATGAATGCATTTAAGCTTGGTTCTTGAAAGAAAGCTATAAATTGATCAGGGTATTCGATCAAGTGAAAAAGCTTTGCGCCCAGAATTCCACCGACTGCAGCTACAGTGAGGATGCCGCCAATATGTTCATAGGGCGGCATTTCGATTGTCTCAGTTTTGGGACTTGGAAGCGCATTTTTTCGACCTTCATACCACCTCCATCCACCGAGCAAAACAGCCAATGCCAGCCCCATAAAGACACTGCCTTCAGAGGAAAACAGATGTGCCTGAGGGAGAGAACTTCCATTAAAAAGTGTCCCCGCATGAATGGCGAGGTAAAGGAATTTCCATCCGAAAATGAAGCCAATAAAAGCCTGGCTAAGGATTTCAAGTGGAGTAGCGGGCTTCCCAATGATGTTTTGTGATGTATTTGGACTGAAGGCACCAGATTTAGTGAGCCTAATGAATTCGCTTTTAAGGATAAAACTGGCTGAAATGAAAGCCATGGCAACGAAAAAACCAAAGCTGTTCACAAGCTTCAGAAAGGGCCAGTCCAGGCCTAGTAAGTCTTGAAATGCAAAATATAGATTTGGGTACATGTTTAAATGCTGTTCTGTGGGGTTCCGATTACAAAACCATCGGGGTTAATCTTGTCCAATCTCAAGTCTGCGGTAAAGTTACCCTTAACGGTTTTTGAATCGACGGATACCCGAACATATTCAGGTGTATAGCCAAACTTAACCCCATCAATTTCGGAAGATTCGATCAGTACTGAGCGTGTTTGACCGATAAAGCTTTCGTAATGAGCGCGTTGCTTTTTCAGGCTTAAAATACGCAGCTGCTTGTTTCGGGATTGTCGGGTATTTATGGGGACAACATCATCAATTCGCAAGGCTGTCGTTTTCGGACGTTCACTGTAAGTGAATACATGTAAATAGCTAACATCTAGCGAGTTGACGAAATCATATGTTTGTTGGAATAAATCGTCATTCTCTCCAGGAAATCCCACAATCACATCCACGCCGATGCCTGCATTGGGCATTTTTTTCTTGATGTATTCGACTCGTTCTCTGTAGAGCTTAGTCCTGTATCTACGTCTCATTGTTGACAGGATATCGTCAGACCCAGATTGAAGAGGAATGTGAAAATGAGGCATAAATTTTTCTGAAGATGCCACAAAGTCAATGATGTCTTCACTGAGTAGATTTGGTTCAATACTGGAAATACGGTACCTCTCAATTTCCTTAATCTTGTCAAGCTTTGTGATCAATTGCAAAAGTGTTTCTCCATTTGCTTTGCCGAAATCTCCAATATTGACTCCGGTAAGTACGATTTCTTTTGCTCCTTGTTTGACAGCGGATCTGGCTTGCGCTAAGGTTTGTTCGATAGTGCCTGAGCGTGACCTCCCCCTGGCCAAAGGGATGGTGCAAAACGCACAGAAGTAATCGCAACCGTCCTGAACCTTTAAAAAGGTTCGTGTTCTGTCTCCACTGGAAAATCCCGGGATGAAATTTCGGACTTCTTTGATCTCTCCTGCATGGATTTCGCCACCAGGATTATCATCTCCATGTACCCTTTTTGATAAATCATCAAGCATCGAGGGCAGGTTGAACTTTTCATTTGCCCCCAGGACCAAATCTACTCCGTCAATATTCGCTATTTCTTGAGGTTTCAGTTGTGCGTAACATCCGATTACAACAATGTATGCTAGTGGATTTGATTTAAGTGACCTCCTGACAATGTTTCTGCATTTGGAATCTGCATTGTCAGTGACACTGCATGTATTGATCACCACCACATCTGGATTCTCATCAATTGAAACCCTTGCAAAACCATTTTCAGAAAGCTGTCGAGCAACCGTTGATGTCTCACTGAAATTGAGTTTACAACCCAATGTATGATACGCTGCAGTTCCTCCTGAAATCATTTTGCGAATTTAATTACAATTTCTTGTAATATGTATGATAATTTTTTGATTAACTTGCAGAACCTGTTTTTAAAATTGAAAATCAATCGCCATGCGTAACTTATTGTTAATCATTATTTTTGCTGTTATCAGCTTAAATCCTCAGGATTTTATTGCTCAATCTTTCCTCAACGGATCAGCCCTTTTGCCTTCTGAATATCACAGCGGAGGTTGTGTAGGGTTCGCAGATATGGATGGCGATGGATTTGATGATGTTATCGTACTTGACGAAAGCAAAGACCTTCACGTTCTGTATCAAGGCCCTGATGGTTCTTTCAATGATGTTGACTATGGCTCAGTGAGCGGTAGCAGTCAATGGGGGATGTGTGTTGCGGATTTCGACAATGACGGCCACAAAGATGTGTTTTCTGGTGGAAGTTACGACGGTGTCCATGTGCAGCATATTACTGCCATAGGTGAGAGCACCTCGATGTCACTTGAGAATGGGTCTTTGTATATGCAAGCTTGCAACTGGGCTGACATCAACAACGATGGATACCTCGATGTTTTTGGATGCCATGATGATGGGTTAAGTCGCATGTGGACAGGTGCAGCAGGGGGTACATTAACGCCAGCGCCTTCTTTAATGCCACTAGAGGATTATTTGTTGGCGGATTATGGAGGGGGGAGCGATCACTCGGGCAATTACGGATCTGTTTTTTCTGATTTTGACAACGATGGTGACATTGACCTTTTCATAGCTAAGTGTCGCCAGTTCATTAGTGATCCAAATGATCCACGTAGAATCAATCAACTTTGGGTCAATGATGGGAATGGGAATTTTACAGAGGAAGCAAATGAAAGGGGTCTTGTGTTCTATGAGCAGAGCTGGACGGTCGATTTTGCGGACACAGATAACGATGGTGATTTAGATTGTCTGATCACAAATCACAGCACCACACTCTTTCTTTTTGAAAATGACGGATTGGGATATTTCACGAATATAACAGAGGGAAGTGGCCTGCAAATTGAGGGATTCTTCCTTCAAGCGAAGATGGAAGATTTTGACAATGACGGATACGTTGATTTGGTGTATGCTGGAGGAACACATAGTTTTTTACACAACAATGGAGACAACACATTTACTGAGATTCCGGGAACTTTCCCAGGGGATGACACCATGCACAGTTTTGCTTTCGGGGACGTAAACAGAGATGGGTCAGTAGATTTATACGCGAGTTATGGTGATGGGTATGTAAACCCTGATTCAGATCATGAAGATGTTTTGTGGGTAAATGAAGGCAATGACAACAACTGGATCACATTTGAATTGGAGGGTTTTCAGTCAAACCAAGACGCTGTAGGCGCAAAGGTGGTCATCACAGGTAATTTCGGAACTCAAATCCGTGAAGTACGCGCAGGAGAGAGTTATGGTATTACGTGTACCTTTTCTTGTCACTTCGGACTGGGAACAGATGAATCAGTAGAAACCGCAACAGTCAAATGGCCCAGTGGTTTAGAAACCATCATCGACAATCCTGCGATCAATCAATATCATACGATCAACGAGGCACCCTGTTTGGTTGATGTTGCCATTGAATCTTCTGCATACGGATTTTGTCCAGGGGAATCTGTCGTCATTACTGCTCCTGATGGCTTTGAAACCTATCAATGGTCAAATGGTGTCACAGGTGTGAATTCAATCACTGTATCAAATGGAGGCAATTTCAGCATCCTAGTTACAAATTTAGAAGGATGTGCGGGTTCTTCAAATGTTCTTTCTGTCGTCGAAGTGATCGGTGATCAGCCAACAATTGAAATCTCTGGAAGCCTTAACCTTTGTGATGGAGGTGCCATTGAGATGTCTGCAAGTGATGCAGAGTCTTGGTTGTGGTCTACAGGAGAAGAAACTCAGTCAATCTCCGTAACATCTGAAGGAACATATTCAGTGTCAATCGTAGATATCTGTTCTAACGCATCAGTTTCAGAAGCATACAATGTTTCCCTATTTGATTCTCCAGTAGGGCCTCCAACGCTTACTGCATCCGCTTCAGAATTAGGATTTCCAGCTTCAGTTACCCTTGAGGCAACTGGCGGTGAGAACATCATGTGGTTCGATGCTGAGGTAGAAGGCAATTTGCTTCATGAAGGTGACGTTTATGAAACGAATGTTCTGGAAGCCTCTACAACATTTTGGGCATCGGCATCTTATATTACTTCTGGAGAAATTGCCGTAGGAGGGGAGTTGACGAATCAGTTAACAGGACAATATCATTCCAACAGCAATCGCTGGTTAGAATTTGACGCTTATGAAAATCTACTTCTTAGCCGCGTGACTGTTTTTGCAAACGGTTCTTACGACCGCACATTTGAACTCATTGATGAATCGAATACTGTTCTTGCTTCCACAACTGTTTTCGTTGAAGATGGTGAATTCGAAGTACCTCTCAATTTCGAAGTGCCGGTAGGAAATGGTTACGGATTAAGATCAACAAGTGATGACCCTCAGCTTTGGCGTGAAGGAACTGATTCAGAACTTTCTTATCCCTACAATTTAGGTGATTTGGCTTCAATCACAAATTCAACTGCTGGGCCAGAATTTAGCTACTACTATTTCTTTTACAACTGGCAAGTTGAACCACTCCCCATCGCTTGTGAATCTGACCGCGTCTCTCTGACAATTTCAGTTTCGGGTATAGAGGAGCTAATTTCAGCAGACAACTTTTTACCTTTAGTGAGTCCAAACCCTGTATTGTCAACGGGCTCAGTGTCGATATCTAATTTCCCGTCTTTCCCTTGTGAAGTCGTGATGACAGATACCCAGGGTAGAATGATTTACACAGGAGATTCAAAAGAAATCAACCTAATGAATGTCGAGGCTGGAACATATGTACTGTCAGTGATCCGTAAATCAAATCATTTAATTCTAGGAACTTCTCGTTTAATCGTACAATAATTCTCTCCACTTGGTAAAGAATCTTGTCGCTTTATTAACACGTTTTATTCCTCGCACTCTTCTTCAAAGAGTCGCTCATTTGGGTTTGCAATCAATAAGTTGGCTGTATTCAGGATCTAGTCTAGAAGATCCAATAGATGGTAGGCTCTATCGCAAGATGCTTCCTTATGGACGTGTTCGTCCCAGACCGAATGCGCTCGCGCCTCACAGTCTGTCACTGGAGCGGCATCGTGCATTGTGGATCTATTTTAAAGAGTTTTCTGATTTTTTCGAGAAGCCAGCTCGGATGTTACACATGGCGCCCGAATACTGCTTTATTAAGCGCTTTCGTGCACTTTCTAACCTAGACTATGTGACGGGTGATCTTGATTCACCTTGGGCTGACCATCACTTTGATGTTCATTCTATACCATTTGAGGACGCATCGTTCGACTTTGTGATGGCAAATCACCTTATGGAGCATGTCGACAACGACAGAACCGTATTAAAGGAGTTCTATAGAGTCCTTAAGCCTGGTGGATGGGGAATCCTTCAAGTCCCTATAGATTGGACAAATCCAAACACAGAAGAAGATCGTTCAATTACGGACCCCTCTGAATTAGAACGTCTTTACTGGCAACGAGACCACCTTCGACTTTATGGCTATGAAGATTACCCATCGAGACTTAAGCAAGCAGGGTTCTCTGTTGAAGTAGTCGATATGCAAGCGCTTTTAGGATTCGACCGTTACAAACGTTATGCTTTGGGAGGTGAGAGGTGGGTTTTTGTAGTCCGTAAATAACAAGTGCAAGAAAGCACTATGCTTCCTTTATCTGTACTTCGTCAAGATCCTCAATGCTTTTTGCAAATTCAGCTGAATCTCTAAGCCTCACTGTCGCTTCTAAAGTACATGTGATTTGAAAATCAGTTTTTTCAGGACTTATGCCAGCTCTTTTAAGGAGATTCATGACATCACCCATCCGCGCATAAGGATACCGAATGACATATGTTTTAACTCTCGTCTTTTCTACAATCGAACCTTCTTCAATCGCATATGCAGCTGCGGTTCTGTATGCATCTATCAATCCGCCCACTCCAAGTTTTGTTCCGCCGAAATATCGAACGACTACAACGAGCACGTTTGTGAGGCAATTTGACTTGAGTACGCCTAGAATAGGAGGCCCGGCAGTGTTTGAGGGTTCGCCATCGTCGTTTGTTCTATATCTAGATGCATCGTGACCCAAACGCCAAGCGTAGCAATGATGTCGGGCAGTATGATGCGCTAGTTTGATCACTTCAAGACAGTTTTTAATGTCCTCTTCAGAAGTAACTGGAAAAGCATAGCTGAAATGTTTAGAGCCTTTCACTTTATAAAGCCCTTCAGATCGTTGTGCAAGTGTTAAATAAGTGTCATCATCTTGAGGCATGACAGCAATTTATCCTTCGAAACAAATAGAGAAAATGTATGAACGTGTACGCAATCCCTCCAGTGGATTTGCATAGTCGCTGTTATCTGGAATGAGTACATTAATCAACCCCATTTCTGTTTTAAGCTCGATCGCAAATTTAAAGTAAGGAAGAAAGATGTCGATTCCACCACCCATATCTAAGGATATGTTTGGTGCTTGAATTCTCAGAATATCGTCATCCTGTAACTGTTGATTCACTTCTTCTTGAGATTGCATATCTCGGCTGTATTTCACACCAATTAAGGCATAAGCTGCAAAATTTGCAATTCGATCTGTACGTATTTTAAGAAGGATGGGTACATCCAGGTTTACGGACTCTGTTCGACGTAGTATTTGATTGACTCCTCCAGAACTTTGTGAGAATGAGTACGCCAACCCTCTGTCTTGAAAGCTAAGGCCTGGTGTGAAACGTAGTCTCAGATGTCTATTAATTGTAAAAGATGCAAGCAAAGCAAGGTTAAAGCCACCCTGAGGGGAGTTTTCTATACCATAAAGTCCAGTGCTAAATGTGGTGTCCTGCTTAAGGTCAAATCTAAAGTCTGATTTGTTGCCAGACAGGATGAAGCCAAAGTGATAACGTTTATTGTCGAACGAAGCGAGATTCTTTCGCCCATTTTGAGCCAATGACGGCAAAGCCATTAACCCCAACACGATCCATATGACTAATTTCTGTCTCATTTTTTCACTTCCATTTTCTTTAACGAGGGTTTGAAGATATTTGTTGCATTCCCCAAACTTTTGTCCAAAGTAAGCTAGCGATAAACGATATGAAAATCCCCACAACCAGGTAAACCATAAGCGTTAGTGAAATCTGCGCTTTTGGAGAATAAAATATCTCTGCAGCTTCATGCTGAGACGTCACCCAATCTGACAGTGTCACATCATTTCCAAGATTGTTTTTATTTGTTTCTTCTTGGAAATCAGCTTCTGATTTGAAGTGCGTGGAGATTGAAACTTTCAGTGTCTCTAATCTTGCGTGTGTCGCTTTTTGAACGATTACATGATGCCAAACACCTACTGACAAAGTGGCTCCCAGGGCATAAATGATTACGCTTTTTGCGATGTGCTTAAATCCCACAAGAAACCCTGGGGTATTCTCCATAGACCGAATGCCATTTGCTGTTGCCAGAACAGCGAGTGTTACAAGCGCAGTACCATGATAAAGAAATCCGTATTTAAAGGAGTTTTCAAATGAAACATTCCCCAGCAGAAGATATTTCATGATGATCCATCCCAGCAACGTTAAAAATATAACAAGTAAGTTGTTTCTCACTTTTAATCCTAACCGTTCATTGAGTTGAGAAACTCTTCATTTGTCTTGGACGATTCAATACGTCCTTTTACAAATTCCATGGCTTCTACTGGATTCATATCCGCAAGGTGCTTTCTTAAAATCCAAATTCGTTGAAGGGCCTCTTTGTCTAGAAGTAAATCTTCTCTTCGTGTTCCTGAAGATTGAATGTCAATGGCTGGATAAATTCGGCGGTTGGCAATCTTCCTGTCGAGCATGAGCTCCATGTTACCTGTACCCTTAAATTCTTCGAAGATCACTTCATCCATTTTTGACCCGGTATCCACTAGGGCAGTAGCAATAATCGATAGCGAACCTCCATTTTCAATGTTTCGAGCTGCTCCAAAGAATCGTTTCGGCTTCTGTAGTGCGTTTGCCTCGACACCTCCCGAGAGAATCTTACCTGAAGAAGGGCTCACAGTATTGTAAGCACGAGCCAATCTCGTAATAGAGTCTAACAAAATGCAGACATCATGCCCACACTCTACCATTCTTTTTGCTTTTTCTAAAACGAGATTTGCAATACGTACATGTCGGTCTGCGGGCTCATCGAAAGTGGATGCGATCACTTCACCATTCACACTTCGTTTCATGTCAGTAACCTCCTCAGGTCGCTCATCGATAAGGAGTATGATGAGGTAAACTTCAGGGTGATTTATAGAAATAGAGTTTGCGAGATCTTTCAGTAAAGTCGTTTTACCTGTCTTCGGCTGAGAAACAATCATCCCTCTTTGGCCTTTTCCAATGGGAGAGAATAGGTCCATTAAACGCATTGACGTTCCCCCACGAGCAGTACTTAAATTGAATTTTTCCTGTGGAAAAAGAGGCGTAAGGTATTTAAATGGAACTCGGTCGCGGATCCATTCTAAAGATCTTCCATTCACAGACTTCACGCTGATAAGCGGGTAAAACTTCTCCCCCAAGCGCGGAGGACGAATACCTGCTACCACAGTGTCTCCATTCTGAATAGAGAATTGTTTCATCTGTTTTGACGAGACGTATACATCGTCAGGAGAATTCAGATAATTATAATCGGCAGACCTTAAGATCGCGTGACCTTCAGGTTGAACCTCTAACACACCTTCTATTTCAACAAGATTGTCAAAGTTGTATCCATGCTCCTCTGGTTCAGAAAGGAACTTGTCTTGTTTAGGTCTGTTACGGTTCTGGTTGGGGTTGTTGCGATTTGCGTTTCGATCGTTTCGATTTTGACGCTCATCTCTTTCTTCACGTTTGTTGTCGCGTCTGTCGTCACGTTTGTCGTCACGTTTGTCGTCACGTTTGTCGTCGCGTCTGTCGTCGCGTTTGTCGTCGCGTTTGTCGTCACGCTTGTTCTCACGTCTGTCGTCGCGTTTGTCGTCGCGCTTGTCTTCACGTTTTTCTTCACGTCGGTCTTGACGGACTTCGTTCGAGTTGTCTTCGGTAGGCTTCGTACTGTCCTCCTTCTTTCTGCGTTCACGTCTTTCTCTCAAGCCATCTCCATTCTTACGTTCGGCATCTTTTGAGACGCTTGTGTTTGAATTTCGATTTTCGGGCTTCTTTCTGACAGGGCGACTCTTTGCAGCGCTTTTGTCATCTGATTTCGGTGCAGCCTTGTTCGTGCTTGTTTGCCTTGCAGGCGTTTTTCTTGCTGGCGCTTCAGACTTTTCCGTTGTGTTGCCACTGGTTTTAGAAGGCGGAAGTAATGCTTGTTCGTCTAATATTGAATAGACCAGGTCTTGCTTTTTCAGCTTATCCACACGTTTAACTTCTAGTTTTGAAGCTATCTCTCGGAGGTCGGCGACCTTTTTGCCGTTTAGTTCTATGATGTCGTACATCAGAATAATAAATTTTATGAGGGAAATGGTGTCCGGTCAACCTTTTTATGTTGCCGCATAACACCCTGTATCCTTATTTAGGATATGTCAAAGATACTACTTTAATATACAAATCAAACTATTTTTTCATTTCGACTACTTCTAAATTCACGATACCCGATGTTGTAATGTCAAACCTCATAATCGTTCTCACCATGTGATTTCCGTAAATGCCAGCAGCACCTGGATTAAGGTGAAGGCCTCCAAAGGATGGGCATCCCTGAGCAATCAGTATATGGGAATGTCCACAAATAAAGAGGTCAGGTCGGTACTTATTTAGTTCAGAAAGTATCCCAGGTGCAAACCTGGGAGGTCTTCCCCCGATATGCGTAATCCACACTTTTTGTCCCTCAATTGTGAATTTCAAGTCTTTTGGGAAGGTAATTCTGACATCTCCACCATCAATATTTCCGTGAACAGCTCGAAGTGGCGCGATTTTTGAAAGTTGATCCGTCACATGAATTTCTCCGATATCCCCCGCATGCCAAATTTCATCACATTCTTTCAAATGATTGCGCACTCTTTCATCGAGATGACTGTGTGTATCAGAAAGCAGACCTATTCTTTTCATACATTCGTGGCGTGAGGAAAAATTTATCTAAGATAGCTGTTTTTTCAGCGTTGGTCACTCTGTTCTGTGCATTGAATCCAGTCCAAATTCAAGCTCAGGTATCTCGTGGCGCTCAGCGTGCTTATGAAAATGCGCTTCAGTCATACGCGTCCTTTGATTTAGACAACACAATCGTTCAATTGGAGAAGGCGCTCAAAAAGTCTCCGGATTTTCACAAAGCTTGGTTTCTTTTGGCCCAAACGAACAGAGATCTAAACCGTGACTCTCTCGCCATCATTGCGCTTAATAAAGGTCTGAGCATAAATGATCGCTCGTTTCAGAGAGGGTGGCTAGAACTGGCTGAACTTAATTGGGCACTGGGCAATTATAAGGCTGGACTAGCGTCGATGGATCATTTTAAAAATACGGATGTGTTCAGAAAGATCAATACGGACTCTGTGTTGTATCAACATTATCGTTGGGTGAACAATGGTCTTGAATTCTCAATCAAAGCTTTTTCTTCCCCACTTACAGATATTGACATACGTCCGTTGGAAGGGGATGTAAACAGTGAGATGCAGGAGTATTATCCAACGATGACACTGGATGGGAATCATTTGGTCTTTACGCGTATTGTACCCAGTTCTTTTGGAAACTTTGAGCATGAAGATTTTTATTTTACCTCTAGAAACGCCTCAGATACTTGGTCTTTTGCGCAGCCATTAGAAGGCATCAATACAGCATTTAACGAAGGCGCGCCATCCATTTCAGGTGACGGAATGACAATCATATTCACAGCTTGCGCCAGCCCTCGAGATGGATTTGGAGATCGACAGGGGAAGGGGAGTTGTGATCTATTTGAGAGTGTTTACAACCCCAACACACAAACATGGTCTTTGGGGGAGAATTTAGGAGCGCCAAACTCGGGTGCCTGGGAGAGCCAGCCGACTTTGTCCGCAGACGGAAACTTTTTGGTTTTTGCGCGTGCCCGTCATTCACGTAACCGTGGGAGTGATTTATTCGGCGCAATGCGAGGAGAAGATGGGACGTGGGGGAAGCCTTTCATCTTGCCAGGAAAGATCAATACACCGTTCGAAGAAGAGTCTCCTTTTTTACATCCAGATGGCAAAACCTTGTACTTCAGTAGCAACGGTCATCCTGGTTTGGGAGGGTTGGATATTTTTGTTTCACGTAAAAGTGAAGATGGACTTTGGGGAGCTCCGGTCAATCTGGGGTATCCACTCAATACAAACCGCAATGAAAACAGTCTTCTTGTTGAACCAGGAGGAGAGAAAGCAATATTTGCCACAAACAGGTCCACCCTCAATGGCGATTTGGATCTTTGGCAGTTTACGCTGCCTCAAGATTCTCGTCCGACCTCTGTGGGCGTTCTGTCGGGAATCGTATTGGACCAGACCTCATTACAGCCCATTGAAGCGAACGTAGATCTGGTCAACGTTAAAACAGGTGAGTTTGTGGCCTCAGTGACCTCAAAAGCGATGTCTGGCGACGCAAACGGCTTTATCCTGCCTCTTCCAGAAAATGGACGCTACAGTTTTGAAGTGTCACGCGAGGGGTATATGTTTAAAATTGATGATGTCTTTTCAATTGACTCAGCGGATCGAGACAGGCATGTTGAAGTGATTCTTGAAACAATCAAAACAGGCGCTTCAATTTCTATGAACACCGTTCGATTTGAGAGTGGCAGTGCAGATCTTGCTGATGGATACCAAACCGATCTTTCACGTTTGGTGATTTGGCTTCGTTCAAATCTTACTTCTAACGTTCAAATTATAGGTCACACAGACAACATTGGCACCAAGTCTTCGAATAAAGTATTGAGTACTTCTCGCGCGTTATCTGTCATGAATTTCCTTGTGTCAAATTCCATTCACCCTGATCGACTTTCTTATTCTGGGGTTGGAAGTTTGGACCCTATAGAAACAAATGACACTGCAGAGGGACGCTCTCTAAATAGGAGGGTTGAAATCGTCGTTAAATAGACCAGCGCAAAGACACGTATGCAGTCCTGGGTGGTGCGGGGTTGTAAAACTTGCCGTAGACACCGTTCAATTGTGGCCAGTCACTGTAGTCACTGTTGAATAGATTGTTTGCACCCATCTCCACAACAATGTTTTTCGGCATATTTAAAACCACAGATGCATTCATCACCATGTAGCTGTCCATCAAGCTTGTTCCATCGTTGTTTAAGGGTGTTTCACCAATATATCGTGAATCTAAATTAATGGATCCCCACTTATGTTGAGACCAAACCTGCATGCCTCCCGATGATTTGGGTGAGCCTGGAAGCGCATTTCCGGGATACTCGGTTTCCTCTCCGAAAGAATGAAGCGAAAGCGCTCCGTATGCACGAACATGAAGGTTGTTGTTCAGATTGTAATTCAGTTCTAACTCGATTCCATTCATCTCTAAACCGCCTTCGACATTTTCAAATGCAACAGCATCATTTTCTTGCACAATCTGCATGATCGCAGAATTTACAGTTTGGTGATAGAAGGTGATTCTCAAATTTAGATCGTTTGACAGTTGAGCTCGAATTCCAGTTTCTGCACCGAAAGCCGACTCGCTCTCTAAATCTGCAATTTGTCCGTCCTCTGGATTGACGAGCTCAAACGCAGTAGGGTCACTGAATCCAGTACTTGCCTGAGCGAATAATGAATATCCAGGTTTCAATTCCCAACTTGCACCTACTCTAGGCAGGAAGGTGTTGTGTGATTTGTCACTCAAATAAGGTGTCGTCTCATCGATGTCCGAATAAAGAGATCCATTTGTGTTTCTCGTTCTGTTGCTCCAAGACATTTGGGTTTCTACACGCAAATTATCTCCTACAGTAGCAATCCAACTGGTACTTGCAAAGTTTTGTTGTGCTGACATTCTGAGGTCATAACGCATAGGGATAATCACAGCAAGGGGAGAAGGCGCATCATCCCATTCTGTGATTTGTACAACATCATTTAACTGCATCATCGTTGCTTCAAAATCCAGGCTCCATGTGTCATTTTGAAATACATTTTTACTTCCCGAGGCAAGCAAACTGTATCCATATCCCGACTCTTCTTTGTACCCACTATAAAAAGGGGATGTGCCATATGGATTGGCTTTAGAAGTGTTGCGGCCTAAAACAGAAGCAGATAAGTCCCACCCGCTTGGCGTTTTACGTTCATACTTATATCCGACCATATCTCGAATGCGATCCACGTGCGCATTGTAGTCTATTCCAGGAGATGCTGTAGGTAGCGTATCTACTTGGCTTTGTTTAATCGCACCCGGCAAAGCCCAGCTTCCATCATAATGACAAGCCAGGACAGTATGTATGCCTCCTGATTTGTCATAGAATGATCCACTCAGATTGAATTGATTTTTGCGGTTCCACTCCCAATCTCTGTACCCAGGATTGTCCGTTAGCACCATTGAAACATTGATTGCTCCACGTTCAAACCCCTGACTGACTCCGGCGGAAAACCGACTGTTAATGCCTGCAAAACTCAATCCCCCTTCATTTTCATATCCATCTCCACCAGTGCTTCCTACCTGCAGATGTGCCCATGCGCCCATGCCGGTTTTTAGATTTTTACGGCTGAAAATTTGAAGAGCGCCACCATACGCACCACCATATGAAGCGGCTGACGGTCCTGTTACGAAATTTACAGATTGAGTGAAGTCGGGGTCGATAAGCTCGAGTGGAGAATTCCCATCGGCTTCTGTTAAGACGAACCCATCGGAAAACAGCATTGTATTCCGAACAGAATAGGGCGACCGCAAAGATGACCCTCGAACATGTAGCCTACGTGACCCACCATCTCCTCGTGTTTCCATCTTTACACTGGGGATGGAATTTAGCGCTTTGCTCAAATCAGAACTCGCAAAACCATGGAGTCTTAAAGAATCAATTTCATGAAACACACCCGTCACAAGTTGCGGTGGGGTGTCAAGCCTGTATGCCTTTACTTCCGCAGGAGATATAAGGGTTTGGGCAGAAATTGACAACGTAAAAAAAGCAGCAAGAAAAGAAAAATAACCTCTCATAAATAGTTACTTCAATGTAAATGTGCGCGTGATTACCTGTGTGCCATTCTGCATCAATAGATAGTATGACCCTCGCGCCATATCTGCCACATTTAATTGAGATGAGAGTGAATTGATTGATCCAGTGAGAGCTGTACGTCCGCTGTAATCAATTAATTTATATTCCCCACCGATTAAGGATTCTGAAACTTCGATGGTCACAACATCAGAAGCCGGATTTGGAAATATAAGCGCGTCAACATGGTCAGCTTCAATGGTGTTTATTCCATCAATCACTCCTGGACGAAATTCTTTAATGATATTCGGTCCAGACCCTGGGTAAGAAGGTCCATTGAGTGCCATGTAAACAGCTCCTGTATTTGGGTTGACACATATGTCACGAACCCTTTGGTTAAACTCAGAAAAGTACTGGTCTTCAGATTCAACACTCAATCCATCCTCACTCAGGTGAAGGATGCTTAATCTCTTCCCACTGGGATTTGCAAATCCACCTAAAACGGACATGAGAATGCAATTGTTCCAAGCTGGAATAGCTGGATGGTTATAGTATTCTATGCCGTTTACTGCGATACATGGAGCCCAAGATATCAAAGGTTCCCTCACATTGAACTCTTCACAAAAGGCTTCCTCAGATGCGCCACCACAAGGGCCTTCAACCTCTGGCCATCCATAATTTCTGCCAGCCTCAATGATGTTAAACTCATCCCAATTGCTCTGTCCGTGCTCTGAACTATAAATGGTGCCATCAGGACCCAAACATAAGCCTTGACTGTTTCTGTGCCCCCAGCTATACACATAGCTGTCAGGCCATGGGTTGTCGGAAGGTACAGATCCATCGAGATTCAATCTGAGCATCTTCCCGTTATTTGAATTTAAATTTTGAGACGAAGCACCTCCGTCTCCAGTGTCTCCAGTACTCATAAGCAGTGTGTTGTCAGGCAAAATGAGCAGTCTTGATCCATTGTGAATTCCACCTCCATCAATCGTTAATAGAACCTCCTCATTCACAAGAGCAGAACCATTCCAATCAAACACACTTAATCGTTCATTTGCATTTGACGAGTTATTGCCAGTATTGTATACGAGATATACCTGGGGGTTATTGTCCCAATCAGGGTGCATCGCCATTCCTAACAATCCTGCTTCAGATCCATTCCCTCCGTAAACATTCAAGTCGAGAACATTCGAGTAAGCGCCCGTTTCCGGATCGATTCTCATTACATCTCCCGGTCTTGTTGTAGCCCAAATCATGTCATCAGGTCCCCACAAGATCTCCCATGGCACTTGTAGGCCCGTTACGAGGTTATATTCAGTTACAAGGGTTCCTTCAATGTCCCATGTCTCTTGCGCGATCGAATGGGAAGACAATGAGGCGGTTGCAAATAGCGCAATGCAAACAAATAGTTTGCGAAATGTGTAGGTATTAATCATCAAAATAAAGATCTGTGAGCGTTTCAATTCTCCTGCAATTTACATGACTATTGACGTAAAAGAGAAATGTTGACGTATTAAAGTATCTCCTTAATTTACTGCTTCGGGGTTAAAAGAAAACAACTGTGCAGGTTTGTGAAGAACACCTTTTTGTTTTTCATCTAGAGGGACGACATGATCCATACGCTTTACGTTTTTTCTGAAATTGCGCTTGTCCAATTTTTTATCTAAGACAAGCTCGTGTAAGTGTTGTAGCTGGCTTAATGTGAATTTTTTTGGAAGCAGTTTGAATCCGATGTGATTAGGTTCCAATTGGTCTTTCAAAGTTTGCAGCGCAAAGTCAAGTATGTGATTGTGATCGAACGCCAATTCAGGGACTTCTTCAAGTTTTATCCACTGCGTTTTGCCGGCAAATGAAGATGGCGATGGTGTGTAATCATTCAGTGATACAAGCGCGTAGTAGGCAATTGTTATGACCCTTTTGTTGGGGAATTCTCGATAGGTTTTAAGCCATTCTTGATCCTTGTCACCCCGAACTCTATTGGGATCGCCGAAGCTGTGGAATTGTTTTAGGAAAATGTTTTCTATGCTGGTAAGCTCGAGCATCACTCTTGACGCACAATTGTTCAGGGTTTCCTCGGATTGAACCAAATCTCCAGGCAAAGCCATTTGAATATGCTTTTCTCTTAACGCGCCTCCGTCTTGCGTTTTTTGTTCTATTAAAAGAACTTTTAGAACTTCCCCATCATATCCAAATACAACGCAATCTACACTTACGTCTAATTGTATTGTTAATTCCATTGTCGAAATATACATGAGAAAGTGTCCTTATTACACTATTGTTGCTTTTGTTGTTATCAAAGTTGAAAGTTGTTGTTAATTTGCGGATTGAATTATGATGACTATAAGATGAAGAGAATCGCAGTACTTACCTCAGGAGGTGACTCGCCAGGAATGAATGCAGCAATACGTGCAGTAGTGCGGTCTGCTGTTTTTCATGATATTGAAGTCATTGGGGTGTTTCAAGGATACCAAGGTTTAGTAGATGGAGACTTCAAGAAGCTCAATGTCCGCTCGGTGGCAAAGATTCTGGGAAGAGGAGGCACCATTCTCAAATCGGCAAGATGTGAGGCCTTTCTGACGGTCGAAGGAAGGGCAAAAGCTTTTGACAACCTTCAGAAAAACAAAATTGATGGTCTGGTGGTGATCGGAGGGAATGGAACCTTCACAGGTGCATTGCAATTCTACAATGAATTTAAATTCCCTGTCATAGGATTGCCTGGTACGATCGACAATGATTTAGACGGAACGGACAATACGATCGGTTTTGACACAGCGACAAACAATGTCGTTGAAGCAGTTGACAAAATAAGGGATACCGCGGACAGTCACAACCGTCTTTTCTTCGTCGAAGTAATGGGTCGGCATAACGGTTTCATTGCCCTAAGTACTGGGATTGCGACAGGTGCAATAGCTGTGATGACTCCTGAAACAGAAATCACGGTAGATGGGTTGGTTCAAGTTTTGGCTGAAGGCCAAAAAAGAAACAAAACAAGTTCTATCGTTATTGTTGCGGAAGGAAACCCATCTGGAGGTGCTTACAAATTAGCGCAAGAAGTCAAGCAACGAACGGATCAATACGATATTAGAATTACAGTACTCGGTCATTTGCAACGCGGTGGGAGTCCATCTTGCTCAGACAGAGTGCTCGCTTCACGTTTAGGTGTTGAGGCTGTAGAGTCACTCCTGAACGGAGCTGTAAACGGTATGGTGGGTGTCGTTAATGACCGTTTGGTACATACCCCTTTTGAAAAAGCAATCGCAAATAAAATTCACACATTAAAGGACGAAGTCAGGATCGCTCGTATTCTATCGATTTAATCTTGTCTCTGTCAGTCTCTTTTAAACTCAAATGAAACAGTAATAATGTCAAAAAAACAAATAGCAATAAATGGTTTCGGTCGGATAGGTCGTCTTGTATTTAGAATAGTACAAGAGCGTGATGATATGGAAGTGGTAAGTATTAACGATTTAACAGATGTTGAAACGTTGGCTCACCTGTTAAAGTACGACAGTGCTCATGGTCGATTTAATGGAGAGGTATCTGTCGAGGGCGGGAACATTGTTGTCAACGGTTCTGTCATCAAGGTTCTGAGTGAACGTAATCCAGCGAATTTGCCTTGGGATTCAATGAATATTGATGTTGTGGTTGAATCCACAGGTGTTTTCAGAAGCTATGATTCTGCATATACGCACATCGAGGCAGGCGCAAAAAAAGTGATTATCTCTGCGCCAGGATCAGGTGATTTAAAGACGATTGTCATGGGTGTCAACGATGATATTTTAGATGGTACAGAACAAATTGTCAGCAACGCTTCTTGCACTACGAATTGTCTTGCCCCTATGGTGAAAGTGTTAAATGATGAGTTTGGTTTAGAAAGTGGTTTCATTACTACCATTCATGCCTACACATCCGATCAAATGCTCCAAGATGCTCCACACTCTGATCT
>CAWVRV010000019.1:0-32367 GCA_963932755.1 uncultured Flavobacteriales bacterium
CCTTAACATCCGAAGACTCTCAGTTTGTTGAGCTTTATGGGTCCCCAAACACAGGTTTGGAAGGCCACTCTCTTGCATTGATCAAGTCTGTTTTTCTTGGAGGTGGCGCATACGGAGTAGAGGTTTATGATGCGATCTCTCTTGAGGGTCAGTCTTTAGATTCGGAAGGTTTTTTGTCGATAGAACTGGCGTTAAATACGACAATCGCTGCTGTCGCAATTTATGAGCTAGATATAAGCATGTTGACTGTTGGTGCGACACCTCCAACAGATGAAATCGTTGATGCACTTGTTTATGGAAACACATCACCCACACATCCTCAGGCGGCCATTCTTATCCAGGCAATTATGCCTAGCGGTTCGGGACTGTTATATGAAGGAACAGAAGAAAACCCAACAGGGCACTCTCTTTCAAGACTCCCAAACGGAGGAGATCCATTCGATTTAACGTCTTACGCTCTGCAAGCTCCATCAATGGGGGTTACAAATGTTTTGTCCTGTGATGGCGGTATGCTAGAGCTTACAAATTTAGCGAACGACACGCTTTGTACAGACCAAGGGCCAGCCATCGCCACATTTACGCACGACACCGATGCGCTTTCCGCCTTGCTGACCCTATTTGTCATTAACCCTGCGGATGGTATTATTCTTGGATCAGCCTCAGGTTCGGCCATTAATTTTCAAGATTTGGGAGACGGAGCTTTTGATGTAATCGCCGTTTCTCATGACACACCGATAGACGCGGCCTCATTAGAAGTGGGGATGAATATTTCAGGACTTACTGGTCCCAACTGTCTCTCACAGAGCCTTGTTCCATATTCTATTTTCTGCATTACATGTGAGTCTCCAGCCTGTGATGGCGGGACGATGCTAGATGCAAGTGGCTCAGAAGAGGTGTTGGCCTGTCTTACACCAGACGGTGCGCTCGTCCCATTTGGGTATTTTTCTGAGGCAGTTGAGGACGACTTCCTGTTTGCCATCTGCACTACGGAAGACACCATTATTACAACAGTCGAACAGCCGTATTTTGACTTTGGTCCGTTGGGGGTCAATGATTATCATGTTTGGGGCATCAGCACTCAAGGGGAGCTAGATCAAGCGAGTGTTTTGCCTGGAGCATTTGTTCAAAACGTCTCCGCTTTAGAATGCGACAGCGTTGGGGCATCTTCGCTTCTGGTAAGTATTTTAGAGTGTGGTGAAGCGGGACTTTGTGATGATTTAATCATTTCGGAGTACATCGAGGGTGACAGTCACAACAAAGCAATAGAGATCCACAACCCGTCACCCGTCACAATAAACCTTTCGGCATACCACCTGGAGCTTTACAACAACGGCGCAACTGAAGCAAACCAAACACTAGACCTTCAAGGTGAGGTTCTTCCTGGGGGAGTTTACGTTGTAGGTAATAGCCAATCCACTCCTGCGCTGCAAAACCTTTCAGACATCACAAGTCAAATCACGTGGTTTAACGGAAATGACGCCCTTGTGTTGTTCAAAAACGGTGAACCCATAGATGTTATGGGCGTTGTAGGGCAAGATCCAGGCGACCCGTTTACGGTCACTTCAGGGGGCTCTATGGCGGAGCATACGCTGGTAAGAAAACCCAACATAGGCCATGGAGTTGTTGACTGGGAGGAGGGGATGACGCAATGGGACAGCTACCCCCAAGACACATTTGATTTCCTCGGTTCACATTCCGCAACATGTGGCGGACTAGGAACGATGACCATCGGCTTTGACGCTCCAGAATTATATGTAAGTGAGGGCGGAGGCATTGCGGTTTCAATGTCTCCATTGTATCCACTAGAAAATGCAACTGTGGAAGTAAGCATCGTGGGTGGTGACGCCACAATAGGCTCAGATTACCCAGACGTTTTCCCACTCAACTTCAACTTTGACATGGGGCTTCTAAATTCTCAAACGTTTACATTTTCCGCAATAGACGAGGAAGAGCCCGAGCTTCAAGAGGACGTCATACTTTCAATAAACGTGACGTCTGGTGGCGCACTCTTAGGAATAGACACCCTTGTGATCCATATTCTTCCATCTGATTTAGAGTACCCCGTGTATGAGATTAATCAGGTGAGAGGCGTCAACCCACAAGGCGTTTTGGACAGCATTTCTACCGCTTGTGAGCTTAGGGGGATTGTACATGGGTGGAACGACTATCCCACAGGACTTCAATTTACCCTTATCGACCCCACAAATGGAATCAACGTTTTCAGCCCAGTCAGTAATTTTGGCTACAATGTTCAGGAAGGAGACAGCGTAAGGGTCAGGGGTGTTGTGGATCAATATCTGGGGCTGGCCCAAATCCGTATTGACACACTGATCTTCGAGGGGTCAGGTTTTCCTTCTGACACACCTCAACTCGTGTTTGAAATGGACGAGGAAACCGAATCGCGCATTGTGAAATTAAAATGTACTGAACTCGTTGATTTAGCTGATTGGACGAATACGACTCCTGGGTTCAATGTTCGACTCGCCTTCGGCCAGCAAGAAATAATCATGAGGATCGACGCAAATACGGATTTGTTTGGTACACCTGTCCCTGTAGGCGTCTTTGGTGTTACGGGAATAGGTGGGCAAAGCGACCCTAACGCCCCGTTCGTTGATGGGTATACCATTACGCCACGTGGCCAATCGGACCTCACAGAACCCGTGAACGCAAGCTTTGATGTCATGTCACCTTGGGATGGATCAGGCGGTCCAGTCGTTTTAAACAACACAAGTACGGGAGCTGGAGATTATCTATGGAATATGGGCGATGGAGAATCATACAATGAATTCTTACCTGCGCACAGCTATTTAGAATCAGGAGATTTTACAATCACATTGTCCGCATTTAGTTTAGATGGAAACTGTAGCTCTCAGGCGTCTTTTGAGATCGTCTCTACTTGGGTGGGGTTGGAAGAAATAGACAGACCAAACCTTCAAGTGTATCCAAATCCAACATCTGGAACCCTGATGTTGTCATCAGATCGGATGATCTTAACCTGGGAGGTTGTGGACACGCAGGGCAGAATTGTTGCAAGCGAAGACTTCACGAACATGAGGTTGGTAGAAATAAACACTTTCGACTTGAAGCCGGGACTCTATACCCTCAACGTAAGCACAGAAACAGGGAAGGAGGCGCTGCGCTTTATTCGAAATTAACAGACATCTCCGAAAGCCGACAGGAGTAAGAGGAGGTCACCCACAGTAACGGACCCGTCGTAATTGGCGTCACCGGTACATGTTGATGACCAGGTGTTTAACATCAGGTCTTCAGCATCGCTGTAGCCGTTTTGATCGGTGTCGTAAAGAAGCGGATCGGTTGTAAAAAGAGAAACCTCAATTCCATCCGTAAGCCCATCTCCATCCGTGTCTTGTATAAGTGGGTCTGAGTTTGTGATCTGGAGCTCCAGTTCATCAGTTAACCCGTCTAGATCCGCATCGGAGCAGGCGTCCCCCAACCCATCGAGGTTGAAGTCAGCCTGGTCGGAGTTTGAAAGATTTGGGCAATTGTCAGCCACATCAATAATTCCGTCGGAGTCGGAGTCGGTTTGCGAAACACCCCCCACAAGGGCAAGATCAGCGATGACAATAAAATGGTCAGAAGCATCCAGGTCATCATTTGCCAGAAGCCCATACTGCTCAAGTCGCGCAGCAGAAAGGTCAGATGTTTGAAGTGAGTATTGGCGCAGAACATTTACCGCAGCGTCCGAAACGATGATATAATCAAGCTTCCCAGGCATGTAGGCAGACCCATCATTCCGCCATGTATAATCCATTGCTCTGTCAGATAAGCGAGCGTCTAACTCGACCATAGATGATCCATCCCAATCTGGAGAGAAGTCGATGCCAAATTGATCGTTGTCAGAGATGTTTCCTGTTTTTAATGTGTTTATAGGGCCACTAAGACCGACCATGTTCAGGTCCCCCCCGTAAACAATAGGGCTTCCAGAAGGAATGTCAATGGAGCCACCCACAGTCATGGCATCGCGCTGGAATGCCATATACTCATCTGCCTGTTGCTGCCTCAAGGCATCTCCACTGCAACACTTTAAATGAGAACTTGTAAATAACATAGGCACCCCCCACACACTTTCAGTACTGATTACCCCCGGCATCTGACGGTCTATCGTGGGATATGTTGATGCGATGGGAAAGCGACTGGCAATCATTAAATCGTAATCATCTTTAATGACCTGCCAACCAACGCCATCAAGGGGGAGCCAGCCATCAAGAAGGCCTGCCACATATGACGCAGAAACGTCATCAACTTCTGAAAAACCAACAATGTCGGGCTGAGTGGCAAGCAAGATGCGTTCGATGGCGTTTAGGGCTCCAGCTTGATCCAGGCGTCTGTTTACATTCCAAAAAGCAACCCTTATTTCAGTACCGACCGCCTTCTCCAGGGGTGTAGGAACGACAGAGTAATTGAAACTGGTAAGGGCGTGAACACCTCCGCCTGAAGGGATTTCTGCTCCCGATGCGGTTTCATACCAAACAAATTTAAGGTCTCCATCTGCCATGTTCACCAAAGATCGGTCGAGGGCAAGCTCAAATTCAAAAGCACTGTAAGTGGGCGATATATGGAGCCCCAGACTATTGATTGCGGGTCCAGATGGATTGCCACTACTTGAAAACAAAGTTGCGCTTCGCGATGGCAGGTCAATGACCAATTCTGCCCCAAGCCCCAACCCTTGATAATTGCTCCCGGTTGTGGGATCGTTGTCGAAATCGAGAACCAATTGAATGCTGTTTGGAAGGGTAAATTCGTCCAAAGCAACTTCGTTTGTCGTTTTAATATAGAAGTAAACCCATTCGCTTGTGTGCGAAATCGCAACCTTGTTGATGTTGCCACCACCTGTTGACGAAGTCCAGCTTTGGGCAGTCGCCCAATCCTCGAAATTGCTGTTTAAGGTAATCGGGCTTTGCGCCGACAACACATAAGAGGTCACCAGAAAACAGGCTGTAAAAAGTGTGGAAATAGAATACTTCATTTTTTTAAGTTACGAATAAATCAGAGGCAATGCGATCCCCAATCAGCCATTTGGCTTCGGGAATACGGAAAACAGAACCTGTATTTTGTGAGACCTGAACCAAACCGCCCTCGAGAATCCATTTGTTAAAAAGAGCGTGATTACATTTTGCGGGGTTGTGCCCCCAGCGCTTTTCCAACGCCTCGAAATCCACCCCTAACTCCGTTCGGAGGCCCGTCATTAACGATTCGTTACATCGGTCACGATTTGAAAGAAACTCCTCAGTAACAGGAAGTTCCTCGGCGTTTAATGCAGATATATATTTGGGGTTGTTTGAGACCACGGCATATCTTTTGTTTCCAATGAATCCGTGCGCCCCAGCACCGAGTCCCAAGTAGGGTTCTCCAGACCAATATCCCGTGTTGTGGATGGCCCGCCCAGATGTTCCACGCGCCCAATTGGAGACTTCATAGTGATCGAATCCCGCGGATTTGGCAGCGTCACATATGTACCTGTAATCGTTCTCTATCCTTTCGTCAGGCATTTCAGTTTCGAGTCCTTTTGCAACACGATTCCCCAACACAGTTCGTGGCTCTATTGTAAGTGCATAGCAGCTAATGTGATCAATCGGCAGTCCGAGAGCAATATCTACGGTTCGTTCCCACTCCAAGTCAAATTGAGGAAGCCCGTAAATGAGATCTATAGAAATTCGCTTAAAACCAGCGGCCTGGGCAAGCGTCACAGCTGCCAACGCTTCTTTGCCGCTGTGCTTTCGGTTCATCCACTTGAGTTGGGAGTCGCAAAACGACTGTACGCCTATACTTAAGCGATTGAAGCCAGCATTTATCCACCCCTCTAAAGCCTCCTGCGTTACATCCTCGGGGTTGACTTCAATGGTCGTTTCAAGAAAACCGTTGGTTTTAAAAGACGCAGAAATTGCTTCCACAATGACTTTTAATGAATCGCCAGAGAGAACAGACGGCGTTCCCCCACCAAAATAAAGCGTTTGGAATTCGAGATTTCCCCAATCCGGATTTTCACTTCTTAACGCGACTTCTTTTAGCAGGGCCTCTACATAAGAATCAACCTTTATGAGAGATGTAGAAAAGTGAAAATCACAGTAGTGACAAGCAGTGCGACAAAATGGAACGTGAACGTAGATTCCTGACATGGGTGCAAGGTCGGTGTGAACGGGGTTATCTTCGCGTTATGGCTATGGAAATTCGCTGGGAAAATAAAACGATCGAAGTATCTTCAAAAACACCCCCACTTTGGGAGTGGACGCGTTTGTCGGAAGGCACGTTTCGGGTAACCATCCAAGGGAAGAGCTATCAAGTAGAAGCGATTGAAGGCCCCGACCCACTGGGCAACATGACAGTTCGGGTTGCAGGAATAGAACGTGAAGTGAAAATACTTAATGAAAGAGCCCTGTTGTTAGATAAAATGGGGATGTTTTCAGGGGACACAAAAGCCGAATTACAATTGTGTGCGCCCATGCCAGGAAAGGTGCTCAGCGTCAAGGTTTCGCCGGGACAATTCGTTAAGCCAGGAGATGCTTTGTTGGTTCTAGAGGCGATGAAGATGGAGAATGTCATCAAATCAGCTGTGGAGGGAGTGGTAGAAGATGTCCCCGCTAAGCCAGGAATGGCTGTTGAAAAAGGAGAGCTACTGGTCGCTTTTGAGGCCTAAATGATTTCATAACTTTCGGGTATGCTAAATAAGCGAACGATTCCGTTGAGGAGTATGTATAAATTTACTGCTGTCGCACTTCTTTGTGCGCTTTCTGTTGCACATTTACCAGGCAAGCTTTGCGCCCAAACCTGTGACAATCCTATAGAGATATGTGGCAACGAGGCGACTGCAATTGTTGACTTTGCGGACGTGGACTTCACAGGACAACCCATCGATTCTTGTGTGGTCGGAAACTTGATGACCGTGATCGGTTTTCACACGACCTACCTAAGCAGCAGTCAAGGAGTCACGATTTCCATGACTGGCGTAGACTGTGCGGGCACATTGCTGAGCGCACTTGTTGTAGAGCCAAGCGTTTTGGACCCATGTAACACCTCGCTGTATACTGCTGTTTCGAGTTGTGAAAGTTCGTCGGAAGACTTTACGTTCACAACCTCGAATCTGTTTGTAAATACGGACTATTTAATTTTGGTGTCAATAGATACCGCATCTCTCCCACCTACATGCGGATTTGTAATTGAGGCCTATGGAGAGCCACTTTCGATAGAGGCTTGTTGCCCCACAAATATTGGATATCTGGAATCTACAATTCTTGAGGTTCTGGGAGGTGATGGGGGGTTGGGATATGTTTGGTCTCCAGGCGAAACAGTAGACAACCCCACGGCGTATTCCGTCGTCGCAACGCCAAATACCACAACGTCTTATCAGGTGACAGGATTCGTTGAGCAATGCGAATACACAGATCAAGTCTTGGTGGTGGTGGGCACAGATATAGATGTTCCCAATGCATTTTCTCCAAACGACGACGGCATTAACGATTACTGGAAAATCACAGGTTTGTCATCCTATACCCGATCCAAGCTTACGCTCTACGACAGGTGGGGTCAAGAAGTCTTTAGAAGCATCGCATATCCTCAAGCTTGGAATGGAAAGAGGCGCTCAAATCCGGTTCCAGCAGGAACCTATTACTATGTGATTGAATTAAATGAACCGGGCGTGGAATTGGATCCAATCACGGGAAATGTTGCGGTAATAAGATGAGACACACCCTCCTTTTCCTCTCACTGACAGCGCTGACAATCTTCGCAGCAAACGCCCAACAAATCCCCGTACGCTCAAATTATATCTTGTCTCAATTCCAAGACCATGTTGCGGCTGCAGGAAACAAACCCTGTCTTGATATGCGGATGGGGTTTCGAAGCCAATGGTCAGGATTTGAAGGAGCTCCGACGTATTCTTTTGCAAGCCTTTCAGGTCGCATTGGGGAATCGGAAAGGAGCATACATGGTGTGGGGGGACGGATAGAAACGGACGAGGCAGGCCCGTGGGGGACAACCTCCTTTTCACTCGGTTATGCATATAAAATACAACTTACAAATGGAGGGAGATTAAGTGCCGGGCTTTCCTTAGGAGTTGTGCAACATCGACTCAGTACAGGCAGATTGGATTTCCCAGACGTAGAGGTTGCAAACGATCCAGCTGTTTCTGGAGCGACGCAATTCTTATTTCCCACAATAGATGCTGGGATTTGGTATGAAGACGCGCATAGCTATTTGGGGATTACCATGATCAATGCGACTGCGGCGGAACTGTCAGACATGACACTTGGGACTCAAACATCTCGACATGTGGTCACTACCGTAGGGACCTCTATTGACCTTGATGGCCGGTTCGTGTTCAGACCCTCAGCGAGCATGCGTCTCGTCTCTGGGTTAGCCCCCTCGCTTGATGTGACCTGTAGCGTAGCGTACAACAACATGTTCTCTGTGGGAGTAGGTTATAGAAACCAATCCGCATTAATTGCACATCTTCAGCTCGCGGTACTCGAATATGTCACAGTAGGGTACTCGTATGATTTCGGGTTGTCTGACATTCGAATTTCCGCCGCAAGTTCCCACGAGGTCACCCTTGCTTTTAGTGCATGCGACAGGGCGTCAAAACGAGCAAAGCATTGCGCTGCATACGATTAGGAAAAGGTCAACATGCAAACGAGAGCAATAAAATCACGATGGAAAAAAGCGCTGTTGGCTTCGGCCACAGTAATTGTAGGCGCTACGCTTTGGTACGCCAGTTCTCTGACACAACGGGTCAGGGTAGAGGAGCGGGCCAAGGTCAAGGTTTGGTCTGAAGCGATTCTACAAAGGAGCAATCTGGTTGCATATACAGAGGTCTTGTTCAAAGAGCTTGAGGCGGATGAGAGAAAAAAAGCCGACCGATTGGCAGACGCGTATCGAATCATCGACAACCCTCCCTCAGGAATGGATTTGACGTTCGTAACAGATTATTTGTGGTCGAACACCACAGTCCCTGTTCTTATTTACGATGATTCAGGCACCAAGCTCTACGACATCAACCTCGACCCCACGATTTCTAATTACGACAGCCTGCGAACCAAGATGTCCTCGAGGTTTGACCCCATTTACTTTGAAGAGGTGGGCCAAACGGTTTATTATGATGAAAGCGTAAGATTAAGGGAGCTGAAAACGGCCATGGCAGAGCTTATTTCTTCCTTCGTTTCTGAGACGATTCTCAATAGCGCATCCGTGCCTGTAATCATGACAGACGCCACAAAAGAGGTGGTCTTAAACTCAAAAGGAATCCCTCAAACGGTCTTAGATTCCCCACAAACCCTTCGCGATCGCCTTTCTAAAATGTCGTCGGCAAACGAACCCATAAAAGTAAACATACCAAATGAGGGCAGTCGGTTTATCTTCTTTGAGGACAGCGTGGTGCTCACCTCGATGCAGTACTACCCTATTATACAGCTTATTCTCATCGCGGCATTTCTCCTGACAGCCTATCTGGTTTTCAGCAGCTCTAAGCGCGCAGAGCAGAACCGGGTGTGGGTAGGTATGGCCAAAGAAACAGCGCATCAGCTCGGAACCCCCATAAGTTCACTGATGGCCTGGGTGGATCTTCTTAAGGACGCAAAGGAAGTAGACCAAACCATGCTTGTCGAAATGGACAAGGATGTTAAACGCCTCCATACCGTAACGGACAGGTTTAGTAAAATCGGATCACAACCGAAGTTAGAGCCCGGTGACTTGGGCCTTTCGGTGCAACACACTTTGGGCTATATGAAGCCGCGCATAAGTAAGAAAGTGGAGCTCAATTTATTTGGCGTGGAGGAGAATCAAGAAATGATTATCGCGTTATTTAATCCGGCTCTATTTAGTTGGGTTCTAGAAAACCTCATCCGCAACGCAGTAGACGCGATGGAGGGGGTCGGCGTCATTAACGTTGTGGTTTCTCAATCGGGAGATGATGTTGTGATTGACATTGAAGACTCTGGAAAAGGCATTTCTCGTTCCGACATGAGAGATGTTTTCTCTCCGGGTTTTACGACAAAAAACAGAGGGTGGGGTTTGGGACTTTCTCTCGTAAAAAGGATCGTAGAAGACTATCACGGAGGTCGCATCATGCTGCTTAAATCGGAAGTAGGGGTGGGCACGACATTCAGGATTAAACTTTCAGCATAATTTATTCAGGGTGAAAAAGAAAATTGCGGTACTCGGAACAGGGCGGTCAGGAACGAATTTTTTTGCCGCAGTCTTGCATGAATTGGGGCATGATGTTCAGCATGAACAATTCGGTGCCGACGGAATTGCATCGTGGTGTTTGGTGGCCGACTGCAACGATGCGGTGTATGGGCCTGGAGGGGGGCAATTGGACCCTGATTTTATTGTCGGGCACCAGCTGCGCAATCCACTGAAAGCGATCGGCTCATTGACGACTTTCAATCGCTCTAGCTGGCGTTTTATTTCCGAGAATTCGCCTGCCATTGAAAAAATGCCGCGAAAAATTATGCATCGCGCGATGCGACATTGGCTAGATTGGAACGAGCGGGCGGGAGAGAAGGCGCAATTTGTTTGGCGCCTGGAAGATCTACAAAACGGTGCGCCGGAGATTTTGGAGGCATTGGGGTGGGGGGTAAGTACTGAAGACTGGAAGTCCGCATATGACAGCGCAAAGCATGGCGCAAATACGGGGTCGTTACGCACGTCGAATGCGATTTTTAACCCCAAGGTGGGGCCGGTGACGCAGTGGAGGCGGTTTAAACACACAAACAGATCGGAGCCTGTGACCTGGGAAGAACTTCACGATATCGACTCTGCCCTTGCCTCTGAAATCAGATATTACTCGGAGCTCAAGGGCTATCCATTTACTTCGAAGACAAACGCATGAAGGTCTCGCTTTTAAGTAAAATCATTCCCGAGTCGGTACGTGTTCCCTTGGTTATTTGGCTTAGAAAAAAAGGAATCTCCACGGCAATTCAATCTATTCTTTACGCACGAGAAGCGCGATCCCTTAAAAGCTCCTACGCATCGAATTCAACCCTCTCCGAAGAGGAGATTTCAAAAATGAAAGTGCTCGTTGTTTGCGCCCACTTCAACCACACCCGATTCCTATCAGATTGCGTCTCGAGCATTATAAATTCGAGCCACACAAATTGGGAACTTGTGATCGTTGATGACCTGAGCACCGAGGCGGGCGCCATTCAATCAATCGAAGACCAAACATTGCGCGACCCCCGCGTAAAAGCGATTCAACTAAAAGAAAATTCAGGAGCATATGTCGCACGGAACACAGGAATTTCTGCGGCTTGTCGAGACTGGACCCACGTCACCTTCATCGACCCCGATGACGTGTCTGAACCGAACTGGTTTGAGCATGTGTTGTCGGTTTTGCGAGGACGCGAAGGTTCTGTGCGCCCTTTTTTACAACGCTACGATGTCGACTTAAAACAACCCCTTCACGCATATTTTGGGCACTGTCCGACCCTCCATTCGCGATTTGCATGGGAACGGGCGGGCGGATTTCTACCCGTGAGACGATCTGGCGATTCGGAAATGACACTCCGGCTTTCGCACCTCGCAAAAGATGGTCTTACCTCCGTTTTTAAAAGCTGGGAGCGCACCTTAAAATGCCGTCACATCCCTGGTAGCGCGACACATCAAGACTTAAAAGCACGAAAAGTTTGGCTTGAAAAAAGAGACGCGGAACTCTCCACAATGTCAGTCTCTGCAATGAAAATTTCGCACCCAGAAGTTGCCATCTGGGAAAAGTGTGGTGAATAGGCTAGAAAACGCCTACTCTAGATTACTTTTGTCGTCCCCATTTGCCCGAATGGCGGAACTGGTAGACGCGCACGACTCAAACTCGTGTTCCGCAAGGAGTGTGGGTTCGATTCCCACTTCGGGTACAAAACGAGAGAGCGTCGAAAGATTGTCTCTCTTTTTTGTTTTATACACTAAATAATCACGCAGACTTCCAAGGAGAAGCCGATGAGCTCATTTAAATAATGTACCCCTCGTCTTTACCTTATTCACAATTGTCTCCAAAGACCACCAAGAACAGCAATAGATCGGTAGTTCCGACATTGTTATTGTTATCTAAATCCCCAATACAAGATGGACACTCATTGAGCAAAACACATGCAAGAGTTTCAGGGCTCCATACCATCCCGGGGCCGCATATTGACCCATACAAGTCTTGATGGACCACAACATTAGACAGGGACAGAGGACTGACGGCATCCCCATAACAAAACCTCCCAACCCGTTCTATGACATATTCAGATACGCCATAAAGTGGATACTTATCTGTAAAAGAAGTCACGTAAGATGGAAGATCCACATACCATGCAAAATCCTCCTCGCCATAAGGCCTTCTGAGAATTTTATTATAGAGAGTCTGACCATTATCCTGCGATGTCCACATTAAATTGACACTGGAGCTTTGGTTATGACTTACCATCAAATGATTGGAGATCATTCCTGTATTACTTTCCCATAGTGTGGTTGTAATGACTGAGTCATTGCAAAAATCATAAGATGACTGAACCCCCCTCATGGAATATCTTGCAGGGAAATGGCGATACAGCGTGTCTGTATCTTCATAAGAAAAATCACTAACATCAGCTTCGTGAATTTGCTCCCACCCACTATTCCATCCATCTTCATAATTGACGGACCGTCTTGAAATAATGATTGAAACATCGTCCAATTCATCCAGGCCTAGATTATCCCATTTTAATTCATTGTTGCCATTTTCATTCACAGTGACATAATAACACCCAGCCTCCGATAGCATTTCATCATGGTCATCAGAGTCATTGTCAGCTTCATCTAACCAACTGTTCATATATGAAACCCCAAGCGAAAGTTGGCCTCCATCAAATGAAATAAGACATTCTTCAGAAGGTGAAGGGCATGTAGGATACTCTTGCAAAAGCCAATCATTATCACTGGTATTACATGTTACAGGGATGTTTAAACGCATCTTCACAACAAGATGCGGAGAGGAAGGATCAACCAGCGTTGAGCAAGGCAGACACTCGCTGTATAACTCCCAGACATCTTCTATGGGACTGCTTATAGGCATTTCGTATGAATCTTCAGGCAATAAGGTGGCCACTATTTCATCCCCTGATGCGTTTAAAATATCTAAGGAAATTTCGGGCCAATTTGCTGGGGGATTAAACGCAATGGTTGCGAGATTTAAACATTCATCTACAGAGACTTCAAAGCCAAGCGCATGACTAAAAGGACTTGCGCTGCCTTGCGCATAGATATCGTCGGTAAAAAGTGTATTGGTGTTAATCATCCATTGAGATGACCAATTCAGTATGTTTTCGCAAGTGTTGTCGGAGAATGGACTGTTTCCAATGTCAGGATATATGCAGCTTCCGTCATCAAAATTAATCTGTTCACAGTATAATTCTGAATCGTAAAAATTGACTGCTTGACAGTCTGTACAACCAGGAATAATGCAATTGCTGGCACCAGGGTCTTCACTATAGCCTTCATATTCGCCGTTGACACAGTTCCCATTACAATCTTCACCTAGGTTAGCGTAGACACAAGAAAAAGATGCACCGAGTAAATAATTGCATGCGCTCGTGTCTATACATATCCCATCGCAGTCGACAAACTCACTTGGGAAATCACAAAAAACATCATCATTGTTTACGGAGTTAGGGCTGTAATTACACGCATTAACATTTTCACACTCGAACTCAGCGCAAGACACACCCGTTGTATTATAAAAGATGTTGTTATGCTCAATGTTTAATTGATTCAAATCGAAGCTATCTGAAAGCATAACACATAAAGGACCCACACATAAGCTTCCAAAGTTTTCAGAGGAACACTGCATGTTTACGGTTATAGATGTATTGGGACCGAGGTCCATGATGTCAAGCAGGGAAATCTCCAGAACATTAACATTCACTTGCTCTAATAATGGCAAAGATCCAAGGACAAGGCTATTAACCAATATATTGCCAGAAATATCAACATGATATAAACTAAAATAATTGTTAGATAAAATCAATTGTGGAATCACCATTTCATTGTCGTTATACCTACTTATTTCTAAATAACTAATCCATGGCGAAATAAGTTCCAGACTTGAAATTATGCTGAGCTGCTCCGAGGTAGGTAGATCATCTAATCCGTAAATATCTATAGTATATAGTTCTAGATCTACAACGCCATCTAACTCATCATCATATCCGCGTTCATATAAAAAAAACTCTAAGCTACCTGGGATTGAAATAGTACACGTTGAATACTCAGACGCTTCCGGATTGTAATTGTCTGCCAAATACCATAGGCATCCCGAAATAATACAAGACCCATCATCAATCAATGCAGTCGAATCAAAATTAGACGCATTCTGGTTTGTGCATCCGGAACATAAGGAGTCATCACCATTAGGCACGCCACAAGCATCCGCACACGATGACCCGTCGCCATCAATAATGCCACATTCATCCATAAAACCACAACAAGATTCATCATCTGTAGTCGCTGACGCATTGTAATTTGACGCATTACTTTCTAAGCAACCGAGCGTGTAAGCTGTAAAAATATCCAAACCTGTTTCAGGAAATAGATATAATCTTTCAAGGGGCCATTCCCCACCAACCCAAAAAGTACTATCTCCGACCAGGCTGTCATTTATCTCATCGATGACATCTTGACCGCCTTCCCAAACTTGAAAACTTATATAGGGGTAAATTGCAAACTCAGTTGGCAATGTGTCATGATTAATTCGAAATTCATAAACATTATTCTCTTCCAAGGTTACATTGGCAGTATAGATGTCAGAATCGACACCTTCATAATATTCATAGACTTCTTGATTGCCTTCCCAGAACAGAGTATAAGTAGTGTCCAGTGTACAGGAGTCCAAATCATTAATATAATTTACTTGATATAATGACAACAGATTGTTCTCAATGATACTGTTGTCATTAAAAGTAGAAACCTGTAAGTACAACCGAATTGAATCAGATTGTCCAAATGTAAATAAGGAAAAAAGGGACAAGCAGAATGTTAGGATAAAGCGCATCGTTTTTATATAAAATTACAACCAAAATGGGCGCAATTCAAATTTTATGTATACCAACATACTCAAAGTGCAAGTTGCACTTAAGAACATATATACTGTTTAAGGATTGGTCTCTCGCTTCAGACCAAACCAATTTAGGAAACGATCAGGGGGGGGGCTTAGAAGGAGAAGCAAAAACTTCCGATATTTGGGTTTATGACAAAACGGAATTCTCCCCCTTGATTTTTACATTGACCCAACCCAAATGTTCTGCCAAAAAAATAAGATATGATTCTTCGAATAACCAAAGGATTAACACCAGTTATTTTAGGCGGATTCATCTATCTCACCTATCGGACCGACTCCTTGTTAATGTTTGGCTGGTTTAATACCATAGGCCTTACGGAGTACATCCAAATATTACGTACAAGCGACTTGCTACACAGCACAACAATTCCAAATTGGGTTATCTATTCTCTGCCTGACGCGCTCTGGTTGTTTTCATTTACATACACGACACTACTTTTTTGGAACTTTAAAATAAATAAGCATTCGATATTTTGGATATGTCTTGCGCCTTTTATCGGTCTTTCTTCTGAATTAGGACAAATGATTGGATTTATTCCCGGCACATTTGATGTGTTAGACCTTGTTATGTTATTGTTTGCAAGCGCCCTCCCATTTATATTTGTGACAAATCGAAAGACAAAAAACACCAAGGACGCATGACAAAATTCACAAAACAATTTCTCTCAATTTTAACAGCCTGCTTTTTTATCGTCTTAGCGTTTGGAAGCGACGAGGTCGATGTTCAATACGCAGAAGATTTGGGGGCAATTAAAGAGGCCATTGATGATTCATTTGAAAATATGCAAGCTGAATATGAAGAATTGTGTGATTCCAAAAGAAACAGCGCAAACAAAAGCGATTTTATCATGCTAAATGGCAAACTAGCATCCATCATGAGCTCTTATATCGAGAACAATACAAACCTGTCTTTCGATGAACAAAAAACAGCACAAGATTATGCGGAACAAACGCTTGGCAGATACCCTGACTTATCAGAGTTTAGAAACACCGGAACCATTCCTTGCTGGTAATTTTGCTCCATCAACAGATCTTATTCCTCAACATAACTTGAGGTCGAGCCAACGCTAAATCATAGACCTCTCCACTCAAGATATTTTACTTCTCTTCATTCTGGACCTTCAACAGATTCGCATAAACTTTGGCGAAATTCCCCTCCAACTTCTTCGCTTCACGTACTGATGGATTGCTGGCCGTGAGCGTCATTAAAAATTGAGCGGGACTGACTTTCAGAATGGAAGCAAGGGAAAACCATCGAAACCCGACGCCTATAGTTGTATCTATATTGCGTGCCTGATGCCAGAAAAAAGGTGGATTGTATAAAACGTCACCAGGTTCAAGTATAACAGTCCAGCCGTCTGCTTTTTTGAAATTTCCCTCCGGTTTCTCTCCACTTGCTTGGCTCCTAAAAAAAACAGATCTGTCTACAAGTGGTTCAAGCAACGGAGAGTTTTTATTGCTGTAAATCCACCATTGTTTTCTTCCATGAACCTGAACAAACAAATTTGAACCTATTGCACAGTGCATGGATGTCGATGTCCCTGTACCTCCCATAAACAATTGGTGCTTTACTTCTTTTGCCCCATTATTTGCTGCGGACATCAACCAATCCACATCAAAATCCTTGAGGAGTTCTGGGTGCTGATCCAGCAGAGGTAAAAATCTTGCATAGTCTTTTCCACCGTTCTTCATGGCTCCCACAAAATCTGAGAGAGAAACAGTTTTTGTATCTTTTTCTTTCGGGGACTCTCTGCTTTCGATGGCCCCATCGAATAAGATTACGGGATCTTCAGGGTATTGTTCTGCAAAAAAATCGGGGCTCCATTTTTTATAAAGCGGCCAAGAAGACGCTGCATTTTTCAGCACCACAGGCTGAGATTTTTTCCGATAGTTTTTAATAAACTCATCAATGTCCATGCCTTCAATGACAGGGACAGGAATATGATTTTCTCCATTTTCCCCTAACCCTCCAAGTTCTTTAGGTATTTTTTCCGATAAAGAGGCGCTGAGTTTCTTCCTTAATTTTTTCACTTTTTTATTTGAAGCGAAAAAATGTTCTGCGAGCCACAACATCGTATAACGATAACGGTCGTATCGTGTGATTTTATCATTCATGTTTTACAGTGTAGACCAAGTAGTCTACTATTTTGATTTAAGCTTACTTATAAAGGTATGTCTTTAATTGGTAAATCGTAAAGCACATATCGGCGCGTGTCATCATCTCCCAATACTTTGTTTATAAATAGATTGACCTCAAAAGATACAATGTTCTAATGAGCCAAATCTGCCTTCCTTAAAATAGTCACAACGTAGATATGGCGGTGCAAAATAATTTCTGCACCGCCATATTCACATCTAAACCGCTAGACGAAATATTTAGTTATGGGCTGGTTATTTGTTTTTAATATCTAAATCCAGATGCTGTGCAGGTTTTGATGCCCAGCTTAGGAATTTATTAAATGGCAACACTAATAATTGAAGAAAATCTCTTAGAAGAGACATTCCTACTGGGACAAAATACGCAGCTACAAGTGCTGATATAAACCCACCAAAACCACCATCAGAAATCGCCATTATAATTGCGACAGGTAACGCGAGTACATATACCATAAAAATGAACCCGTCTATTAGAAAGTCAAGAATAAAAGTACTTAAAAAAGACAAAAACGGCCATTTGCTAGTGCTTTTAGAAAGATCGAGCCCTCCATTTTCTCTTTGATTTGCTAATCTAGTCGTTGCTTTTTTCCATAAATCAAAAGGAACAATGAAAATAAAATAGACGAAAAAATTGTACAAGAAATGAATTAATGCACTTACAGCCTGTTTTGATAATGTTTTATCACTCATAATAAATATTTTTATACTCTACTCGTAAGGTTTTTCGATTTCACCCCGTTTTTTAAAGTGGGATCTAGACTCCACTGTTTAAAATTTTTAACGGATTTATAATGAGGTTTTATTCTCTTCTAATAATTTGATTAAAGTTAAATCCGTAGATTTTTCACAATGTATGAAATGTAACCCTCTTTTTTTTAAGAAATTTTGTGAGTTATGATTCTAAATAGGTTCATTTCTAAGACAATGAATGGGGAAGGCAAAATTGTAGACGAGGCTTAGGGGAAGATTTCTTAATGTAGATTGCCCCATGCAAAGAGAGTTAGGCGTGTTATTAAGCATGGGTTTGTTGTGCTTTTTACTGTTCTGGGGTGTGTTTTCAGCCCTTCAGAACCAGACATTTTTCGAAAACACTTTGGGGACGGTTGCCCATTCATATGAGCGCACGGATACTGAAATGGGGTTTAAAATTTCAGAGAAACCAACCCCATATGTAGCGGTAACCCAAGAGAAATACTTGATGTGGGACGCGGAAATATTTAGCTTTATAAGAGACAGAAACTACGTGTTTGAGAAGGAATTCAGGGGCGAGGTCAGGTCTGCCTTTTTCCCACTATTTCCATTTATTTGGAAAACGACGGGACTCTCTCCAAGAGGAGTATCTGCTTTAAACTACTTCATTTTCATTCTAAGTATGGCCTTGTTGTTTGCCTGTCTAAAACCTAAGCCGTCTATAAAAAACAAATCAAAATGGCCGTTTTTTATCGCACTGATTACGCTTCCAACGACAATTGTTTATCACATTCCATATTCGGAATCATTGTTTATGCTGTGTATGACGGTTGTTGTAATTGGGGTTTTAAAAGAGAAATATGGGATGTATTTTTTTGGCGCACTCCTTCTTGCCATGGTGAGGCCCGCAACGGTATTTGTGCTTATTTCTCTCCTTGCGATTGAGGCGTTTAGATTTGTGAGCAAAAGAGATTCAAACGTACTCATTAAGAATTCGATTCTCCGAGGCGCTCCATTTGTATTGGGATACTTGCTGGTGTTTTTTATTCAGTGGACCACCTCTGGATCATGGACGTCTTTTTTTGATGCCCACCTGATGTGGGCCTCAGGGCTCCCTGAAAATACCGGGATCACAGATTGGTCTGTTGAAGGGTATGGCATGAATGTGTTCAGCATCTTTTTGATCGCCATCCCTGCGTGTGTGTTGTCAGGCAAAATAATTTGGGAGAACAGAGGAAACAAGATGGAAAAACGAGACTATGTGTTGCTCTGTTCGCTTCTATACATTTCAGGGATCCTCATTTTTACGATACTGACTTCCAACGGAAATATCCACAGTTTATTCCGATTCATCATGGCATCGCCCCTGTTTTATATCGCTGCAATACTGCTGTTTTATGACTTTGAAAAGTTGAAACCCACTTCCATTAAATTGAATACAATTTTTATCGCTTTGTGCATTTCAATGCTGGCCTTTGTGGCTCTTGTGTCCTATGGGGGGAACGTTTTCCAATTTAAATTCCTTGGGATGCTATTGCTCATGGGGTATACCTTCTTTGCGATAAACTACAAACGATTGCACCGCCCATTTAGGGTCGTTGTATTCTGCGCGCTTACGTTAACGAGCACGGTTTGGAATACATACCTGCTTAACATGATGTTCTGTAACGGCTGGACCTTTACTTAGAAGAAGTTAATCGTGGAGTAAACACAAAAGCGCCTAATACGCTCTGTCGGTTTTGCCCTCCATGAAATACATGAACGCTTTGTTCACGACGCGACGCCCTCCAGGCGTGGGGTAGTTGCCAGTGAAATACCAATCTCCTTTGTGGTCTGGGCAAGCCTCATGCAAACCCTCGACGCTTTGGAAGATGATCTTTACTTCAGCCTTCATCCCTTCGGGTTTGAGGAGCTCAGAAATCTTGTCAGAAATCTCATCTGCAGAAAAAGGTGCATAAATGGCCGTTACGGGGTTTGTGATTTCTGTGAGCGGCTTTTTTAACTCGGCCTTACATTTTTCGTAGGTTTCCGTTAAAACATGCTCCATTCCTCGTTCCTTAAGAAGCGCCACGGCCGCCTTAAACGCAATGAAATCATTCATTCTCGCCATGTCTATGCCATAACAATCGGGATAGCGAATCTGAGGCGCGCTTGAGGCTACGACAATAAGTTTGGGCCCCAGGCGATCTAGAATACCTAGGATTGATTTTTTCAGTGTGGTCCCTCGAACGATACTGTCGTCAATGACTACGAGGTTGTCTTTTCCACGAATGACAGATCCATATGCCACATCATACACATGGGCCACCAAATCGTCACGAGAAGCATCTTCGGTAATAAAGGTTCGGAGCTTGGCATCCTTGATGGTCACTTTCTCAATTCGAGGCCGCTCATTGATGATGCTTTCAATTTCGTCTGCCGAAGGGCTCGCCCCCAGGCCTATTATTCTCGCTATTTTACTCTTGTTGTGATGCGTCTCAAGCCCCTTGATCATTCCATAGTAACACACCTCTGCGGTGTTCGGGATAAAACTCGAAACAGTGTTTTCAAGGTCGTGTTCGATCGCTTCAAGAATCTTTGGAACAATCTTCTCTCCCAAGGATTTTCTCTCCTTATAGATGTCGATGTCGTTTCCACGACTGAAATAAATTCGTTCGAATGAACAAGCAGTGCGCTCTCCGGGTTCGATAATTTTCTCCATAGATGTCGATCCGTTGCGCCTGATTATTAGCGCGTGCCCTGGATCAACTTCTTTTACTTTTTCTGAGGTGAGGTTGAATGCAGTTTGGATGACAGGACGTTCGGAAGCCGCGACCACAATTTCATCATCTTCATACCAATATGCGGGACGAATTCCATTTGGGTCACGGAGCACAAAAGCATCTCCGTGACCGAGAAGCCCACACATGGTGTAACCCCCATCGAAATCAGCTGCTGCAGATTTAAGAACCCCGCCAACATCTAGTGTGTCAGCGATTTGTTCAGAGATCGTTTGGTGATTTAAACCCTGCTCTTTCAGCGCGTCGAAACGGGACTGGTTTTCTACATCTAGGTAGTGTCCAATTTTCTCCAAAACAGTGACCGTATCGGATTTCTGTTTTGGATGCTGTCCGATTTTAATTAAGACATCGAACAACTCATCCACGTTCGTCATGTTAAAGTTTCCCGCAACGACTAGATTTCGCGTCCGCCAATTGCTTTGCCTTAAGAATGGGTGGCAATTTTCGATGTCATTCTTCCCGTACGTACCATATCGAAGGTGACCCAGAGAAAGCTCCCCGGTGAACCCAAAATTCTCCTGGAGATAATTTGCATCTGCGAGCTGTTCTTTGGAAAGGTTTTCAAATCGCCCAAGAATCTTTTGAAAAACGTCTTGAATGGGTTTTCCATCCACTGACCGCATTCTAGAAATATACCTTTTTCCAGGACTGACGTCGAGTTTGATGTTTGCGATTCCCGCTCCGTCCTGCCCGCGGTTGTGCTGTTTTTCCATCATCAGGTACATCTTGTTGAGCCCGTAGAATGCCGTTCCGTACTTATCGATGTAGTACTGTAGGGGCTTTTTAAGTCTCAGAAGCGCAATGCCGCATTCGTGCGTTAGGAAGTCGCTCATAAAGATGTTTTCAGTGGAGCGACAAAGGTAGTCATAATACTACCTTTGTAACGATGACAAAGCAGCTAGAGCCGGAAGATTTTTACACAACTGACGAAGGGTTTATTGTTTTTACAGAACAACACCACCTGAAGCGCGGTCATTGCTGTGAAAGCGGTTGTAAACACTGTCCGTATGGTTTTGACAAAGCTACAGGGACTTACAAAAAGAGCCCAAAAAAATGACTTTATCGCAATTTCAAAAAACGATCCAAGAGGGAATCCCTTCAGAACTTCCAAACGCACGTAAGCGGAGCGAAGACGCTTCTCACGCACCCGTTAGAAAAGAGATCTTGACCGCTCCAGAAAAGGAGCTTGCACTGGCAAATGCACTCCGGTATTTCCCATCGGAACACCACACAGTTTTGGCCCCAGAGTTTGCACAAGAACTTGCCGACTATGGTCGAATTTACATGTATCGTTTTATGCCAAACGACGAGATCAAAGCGCGTTCGATAGATTGGTATCCAGCAAAATGCACGCAAGCTGCGGCAATCATGCTGATGATTCAAAACAACCTTGATCCGGCTGTCGCTCAGCACCCTGAGGAGCTTATTACTTATGGCGGAAATGGCGCAGTCTTTTCAAACTGGGCGCAGTACCGTTTGACGATGAAGTATTTGAGCGAAATGGATGTCGACCAAACCCTTTCAATGTATTCCGGACATCCCATGGGGTTATTCCCCTCTCATCCCGACGCTCCGCGCGTTGTCGTAACGAACGGGATGGTGATTCCGAATCACAGCTCTCAAGATGACTGGGAGAGAATGAACGCGATGGGCGTCAGTCAGTATGGACAAATGACAGCGGGATCGTACATGTATATCGGTCCCCAAGGGATCGTTCATGGCACCACGATTACAGTTCTCAATGCCGGACGGAAACTTGCTGAAAAAGACGGGGGGGATGGATCTCTTGCTGGGAGACTGTTTGTAACATCGGGACTGGGTGGCATGAGCGGAGCACAGCCGAAAGCAGGAAATATCGCTGGATGTGTGACGGTGTGTGCGGAGATAAATTCAGAGGCGGCGCACAAGCGTCACGAACAGGGTTGGGTCGATCATTTAATTGATGACATTGAGATTCTCGCCGCCCGCGTCCAGGCTTCAGTTCACAACAAGGAGGTCGTTTCATATGCCTATCTCGGAAATGTGTTGGACGTTTGGGAGGTGTTCGACAAGAAGAATATTTACATAGACCTGGGTTCAGACCAAACCTCGCTACACAATCCTTGGGCTGGGGGATACTACCCTTCGGGCATTTCATTTGAAGAGTCAAACAGGCTCATGGCAAAGGAGCCCGACAAGTTTAAGAAACTCGTCAAGGAGTCTTTAAGGCGACACGCAGAATCGGTCAATCGCCACGCAGAAAAGGGGACCTATTTCTTCGATTACGGAAACGCTTTCCTTCTTGAGGCAAGTCGTGCGGGAGCGGATATTATGGCCGATGATGGAATTGCTTTCAAATACCCAAGCTATGTTCAGGACATCATGGGGCCGATGTGTTTCGATTTTGGGTTTGGTCCATTTAGGTGGGTTTGCGCAAGTGGCGAGCCAGAAGACCTCGCATTAACAGATCGACTCGCTTGTGAAATTCTACAGGAGATGATGGCGGACTCCCCCCCAGAAATCAGAACCCAAATGAATGACAATATTCAGTGGATTCGTGGTGCCGCTGAGCACAAGCTCGTCGTGGGTTCTCAAGCTAGAATCCTTTACGCAGATGCGGAAGGTCGAATGAAGATTGCAAAAGCGTTTAATGATGCGGTTGCCTCCGGCGCGTTAAAAGGGCCGATCGTTCTAGGTCGAGACCACCATGACGTTAGCGGAACGGACTCCCCCTATCGCGAGACATCGAACATCTATGACGGATCGGCCTTTACAGCAGATATGGCGATCCAAAATGTCATCGGCGATGGATTTCGCGGCGCGACGTGGATTTCGATTCACAACGGTGGCGGAGTAGGATGGGGCGAAGTGATCAACGGTGGATTCGGCATGCTTCTCGATGGTTCTCCTGATTCAGAGCGCAGACTCAAATCCATGCTCCATTGGGATGTAAACAATGGAATCGCCCGCCGAAGTTGGGCGCGAAACAAAGGTGCAGAATGGGCGATTGATCGTGCCATGTCCATCGAACCGCGACTCAAAGTAACCGTTGCAAATCACGCCTCTGAAACCCTCATCAAAGAAGCGCTTAAGTAGCATGCCCGATCCACTTTATTCCGATCTAAAAATGAAAGTCGTCGCGCATCGTGGCTACGCTTCGAAATACCCAGAGAATACAATTAAAGCGCTAGACGAGGCGGTTAAATTGGGCGTAGAAATGGTGGAGTTTGATGTCCAACTCACGAAGGACGGGGTTCCCATCATGATTCACGATGACAATTTCAAGCGAACCACAGGATTGGACCGGAATGTGTTTGAACTCAATCAAAAGGACCTCCAGAACCACATTGCTTTGAAGGAGGTGAGCAGTGTTGAAGAGGTCATGGTTTGGCTTCAAGGAAACCCAAACGTAACCGCATTTGTGGAGATCAAACAAGCGTCTATTTTATTCCACGGATTGGAAAAATGCATCAAGGTTTTAAAAGAGGTTTGTGAGACCGTGCTCTCTCAATGTGTATTGATCAGCTTTAATCCACATGCTGTGGAAGAGGCGAAAAAAACAGGTTTCCACCAGACAGGCTGGGTGGTAATATCATATGACGCAGCGGGAGAGAAAATAGCCAGAAACATCAACCCAAACTACCTTTTTGCGGACACAGGAATCCTGCCCGAAGGCACCGGAAAGCTGTGGGTGGGTCAATGGGATTGGGTGATTTATGAAGTGGTATTGAAAGAAGTCGCTTGCAAATTGCACTTGCGCGGCGTGGAGGTAATAGAAACAAAAGATGTTGAGAGAATGCTGTCATGAGCACATCCGTAAAGACATACGACATGGTCATTGTAGGCGGTGGTATTCATGGGGCTGGAATCGCTCAGGCTGGAGCCGCCGCTGGATATTCGGTGTTGGTAATCGAGAAATCGGCGCTTGCGCATGGCACATCTAGTAAATCGAGCAAGCTCATTCACGGTGGCTTACGCTATCTTGAGACAGCTCAACTTAAGCTCGTTTTCGAATGTCTTTCCGAGCGGACCCTCCTTTTGAAACTCGCCCCAAAACTCGTCAGGCTCGAGCCGTTTTATATTCCGATTTACAAACAAACAAAACGCAGGCCGTGGGAAATTCGTGCGGGACTAAGCCTCTATTCTGCGTTGGGGAAATTTCGCAAGGATGCGAGGTTTGAATCTATCCCCAAAGAAGGTTGGGGAAATCTTGATGGGTTGTCATGCGAAAACTTGCAGGCGGTATTCAGATACAATGACGGCGCTACGGATGATGCAGAGCTCACAAAGTCAGTCATGCAGTCGGCAAAATCACTTGGAGCTGAGCTTGTGATGCCCGCAGAATTTGTTTCCGCAGATGTTGAAGAAGAATCAAACCTGGTACATTATTCAGTAAACGGCACCACGCATAATTGTCGTGCGCGACTCCTAGTGAATGCTACTGGGCCCTGGGCGAACATCCTTTTAGAGAAGATAAATCCATCCCCAAAAAAACGAGAATTCGATCTGGTTGCGGGCACACATATTGTGTTTGACACCCCGCCACCTCGAGGGATTTACTATGTCGAAGCGCCACAAGATCAACGGGCTGTTTTCGTCATGCCATGGAAAGGCAAAACGATGATCGGAACCACGGAGAAAATATTCGAAGGCAACCCCTCAGACCTTTTGCCAACTCCTGAAGAAGAATCTTACCTATGCGAAGTCGCCGCCCACTACTTCCCGAAGTTTACATCCTACAAAAGAGGCGACATTGACTCTTCCTTCGCGGGACTTCGCGTTTTGCCTCACGCTTCAGGAAAAGCATTTTCAAGACCCAGGGAGACAACATTTTATATAGACAAAAAAACAGCCCCGAGAATTGCCACGATTTATGGGGGAAAATTAACAGCTTTTAGAGTTACTGCTGAGAAGTTTGTGACGAAATTTGCAAAAAAATTACCGCTTCGTACTAGAAAAGCATGGACGAGCGAACTGCAATTAACCCCTGTACAATCTTGACACTAAGAATAACACTTTCAGTTTTTTTGGCCCTATTGGCACAACAAGAGACGACTGCCCAAACACCTATTTCTTTTGAATTGGCCCATGAATTGGCGCTAGAGAACTCGTACGCACTCAAAGTAGCCCACTTAAATGAAGCGGAGGCTTCTAGCACGATGAAAAAGACGCTTGCGACGGGACTGCCCCACGTAAGTGCGAATGCGGACTACGCGAATTACATCGATATCCCGACACAAGTGGCCCCGGGAGATGCGTTTGGGTTTCCCGATTATTTAACAAACTTCTTTCTTGATTTGAGCGAGAATACCGGCGTTCTTCTTGACGCCCCAAACATTGATCCCAATGCGATTTCAGAGTTCCAATTCGGCACCCCGCAATCCGCTACTTTTGGCATAACCGCGACTCAATTGATTTTCAGTGGGAGCTATATCGTCGGGATACAAGCCGCCAAAGTCTATGAAGAAGCCCGCAGAGTGACAACTTCAAAAACCATTGTCGAGGTGACACAATCGGTTTCTTCGGCATACTATACCGCTCTTGCAGCTCTTGAAAATGAGACCAACTTAAGAAAGGCGTCAGTGTTAATGAAAGAAACCACAAAAGAGACCCAAGCGTTAGCTGAGGCGGGTTTTCTTGAGCAGCTAGATGTTGACATGGCCGATTTGGCGTCCAGGACTCTTGACAATCAGTTGGAAAACGCAACGCTACAGAAAAAACTCACGTACAGCCTTTTGTTATATCAAATCGGACTTCCTGTGGATACAGACATCAGCCTCTCGGACAACATGACTTCCTTAATAGAACAGAGCTCTTTAACTCCCTCAATCATCACTGATCTGGACGTGTCTAAGGTTCCCGCAGTCGTGGAGCAACAATATTTCTATGAGCTTGCGGAGTGGAATGTAAAAGAAACAAAAGCGAGATCTCTGCCCCAGATATCAGGGTTTTATACGAATTCTCAAAATGCCCAAAGAGACGTTTTTAATATTTTTGATTCATCAGGAAAGTGGTATCCTACTCAGTTGTGGGGCGTTCAGGTTTCAATGCCTGTATTTGGGAGTTTTGAAGGAAAACACATTAGAGATGTTGCCTCTATTCAGGCCCTCAAAGCCCAAACCGCATTAGACGCCATTACAGAAGCAGCTTCGTTGGAGCAGTATGCTGCGAATGCGGAATTTGTTCGAGCGACCTCCTCAATTTCAGAAGCTGAACAGAATATACTTCTCTCAACCCGCATCTTCGAGCGCGTTTCTATCGGGCACAAAGAGGGGTTAAAAAGCAGTTTTGACCTCACTCAAGCACAGAATCAACTTCTCTCAAGTGAAGGGACCCTCGTGGGAGCGAGGCTACAATTTCTTTATGCTCATGCCCGCCTCATTGCCGCAACGACAACAACACAAAAATGACATTTTCTAAATACATCTTTCTGTCCGTTATTCTGACAGCCTGTGCAGGAACGGTAGAAGACCCAAACCAAGACGCCACGCAGACCGCAGACTCTAAGACGAGTTCACTTGCAAAAGTTGGCGTGATCACTTTGGTGCAAGCACCATTCAATCATTCATTCCCAGTTCAAGGCAATGTTGAGACTGACAGGAATGCAAATGTGATCCCTGAATTTCAAGGCGCAGTTGAAAAGATATTCTTAAAGGAGGGGGCGCATGTAAACGGAGGGGATGCAATCCTTAAAATTAACAATTCGGTCCTGAAAGCAAATAGAGAAGAATTGTTAAACCAACTAAATTTCGCCAAAGATTTACTCGAGCGGCAAGATCGTATTCGGTCTCAGAATATCGGAAAAGAAGTGGATTATTTACAAGCCAAATCGGCGGTTGAATCGATTGAAAAAGCCCTTTTAACAATTGAGGCAACGATAGAAAAATCAATTATACGTGCACCCTTCAGTGGGGTCGTGGATCGGATTTTTGTCAAGAGAGGGGAATTGGCATCTCCTGCAATGCCTTGCGTAAGGGTGATTGATCTGAGCGAACTGTATGTACGTGCTATGGTGAGTGACAATTACGTGGGTTCTCTGAAAAAGGGAGGCCGAGTCGTTGTAGAGATTGCGGGACAAGAACCCATTGAATCCACCACTCGCCGGATTGGCGCATATATTAACCCAGCGAACCGCTCGGTGGACATTACTGTGGATTTGCCCAAATCAGGGAGTTTTATCCCAAACATGGTTGCGACACTGTGGATCACAGATTTGGATTTGGCGTCGGCAATCACCCTTCCCTCGGCACTTGTTACACAAGACTCAAAGGGAAATGACTTCGTGTTTGTTTACACAAACGGAACAGCATCGAAGCGCATCCTTGAAACGGGCATTACCTCAGAGGGAAGAATCCTCATTAAAGACGGACTTGTTGCGGGAGAGATGGTTATTAATAGGGGAGGAGATCGCCTTATGGATGGAGATCAAGTTTCTTTAATTGCCAAATAAGATGAGCAAAAAACTTAGAGAGTTTTGGCTAACCACGCTTAGTATAAACAACAGAACAACCGTTTTCGTTCTTATCGCGCTGATCACTTTCAGTGGGATTTATAGTTACATCACCGTCCCCAAGGATAGTTTTCCAGAGATTGTGATCCCAGAAATATTCGTTGTGACCGCCTATCCAGGAAACAGTCCTGCAAACATGGAAAAGCTCATCACAAGGCCGCTAGAGAAAGAAATAAATGCGATTTCTGGCGTGGATGAGATCACCTCTTCGAGCAGTCAAGGTTTCAGCACAATCGACGTTAAGTTCAACTTTGACATGACCCCATCTGAGGCGCTTCTAAAAGTAAAGGATGCGGTTGACAAGGTGAAATCAGACTCAGAATTCCCAAAGGATTTGCCTGCAGACCCTAGCGTAACGGAGCTTAATTTCTCCGAACTGATGCCCGTGATGAACGTGAATCTATCGGGAGACTACTCGCTTCTAACCCTCAAGAAATATGCTGAATATCTTGAGGATGAAATTGAGGATTTACAACAAATTTCAAAAGTTGACATTCGTGGCGCCTCAGATTTTGAGGTTGAAATAGAAGTAAACTATCTGAGAGCCGAAGCAATGCTTGTCAGCTTCAATGACATTGCCGGAGCCTTGTCAGCAGAAAACTTAACGATTGCTGGAGGTGACCTCCTCGTGGATGGCGTTTTAAGAAACATCCAGGTACGGGGAGACTTCAACACCATGGAGGATATTGAGTCAGTCATTGTCAAAGCTGAAAACGACAGCCCGGTCTATGTCCGAGACATCGCTACAGTCAAGTTTGTGGAGAAAGCCAAAGAAAGCTATGCCCGTGAATACACGAAGCCCGTTGTTACGTTAGATATCGTTAAACGCGCAGGGGAAAACCTTCTTCAGGCTTCGGATGAAATAAATGCAATTATTGCAAAGGCAAAACGAGACGTACTCCCGAGAGATATATTGGTTACAATTACGGCAGACCAAAGCGATGCAACGAGAACTCAAGTAGATGAACTTCAAAATTCGATCATCTTTGGGATCCTTTTGGTCGTCGGTGTGCTGTTGTTCTTTCTGGGTCTCAGGAATGCGCTTTTTGTGGGGGTGGCAATCCCTTTGTCTATGTTCATGAGCTTCATGATCCTGGGAGCCATAGGGATCACATTCAATACGATGGTTCTTTTTGCGTTGGTTTTGGCATTGGGGATGTTGGTTGACAATGGGATTGTCGTCGTGGAGAACGTGTATCGTTTCATGGATGAAGGTTTCTCACCCTTCGAGGCCGCCAAATATGGCGTAGGGGAGGTCGCGTGGCCCATCATTGCCTCGACGGGCACAACCCTGGCGGCTTTTACACCTCTTGCTTTTTGGCCCGGAATCATTGGTGAATTCATGAAATATTTACCCATTACACTCATCATTGTTCTGGGGTCGTCGTTGTTTGTAGCTCTGGTCATAAATCCAGTTTTAACAGCGCTTTATATGAAAGTGGGCGAGCAAAAACACGATGTCCGCCGAACATGGAAAACAATGACTATTCTAGGCGGAATAGCTGCGGTCATGTACCTGGTGGGCGCGGTCGCGTTCGGCAATATTTTGCTTATTTTGGTTTTATTGACGGGATTGAACACCTATGTTTTCTCTCCAAGCACAAAGGTATTTCAAACCAAATTTCTTCCATGGTTGGAGCGGAGATATGAAGCCATCTTGTCGTTTGTTTTAAGTGGACGACGTCCTTCACTCATCTTTTTTGGGACCTTTGGACTTATGATATTTTCCTTTGTTCTCATGGGAATCTTCCCTCCGAAGGTTGAGTTTTTCCCAGTCAATCAACCCCAATATCTCAATATTTTTATCTCTAAACCCATTGGTACAGATCTGGAAATCACAAATGAAGTAACAAAGGATATTGAAAAAAGAGTCCTTGCTGTCATTGAAAGTGACCCGTTTAAAATGCCAAATGAACAAACAGGCGAACGAGAGTCCTTCATGGTGAACTCCGTGATCGCTCAAGTAGGGAACGGAACCAGCGATCCTGCCGAGGGAGCCAGCATTGGCAACACCCCCCACAAAGCGCGGATCGCAGTAAGTTTTGTGAAGTTTCAGCAAAGAAAAGGCATTTCTACGACCGCGGTATTAAACGCCATTCGTTCAGACTTAAAAGGATATCCCGATGCGGATGTCGTCGTGACAAAAAATTCCGACGGACCTCCCCAAGCCCTTCCGATTAACATAGAATTGCGCGGAGAAGATTACAACGTACTTCTTGAGACGGCGGAACGAATTCGTCATTACTTAAATACGCAAGACGTAGCTGGAGTCGAAGATTTAAAAATAGACGTCAACAAGAGCAAACCAGAAATGGCGATTAATATTGACAGAGATAAGGCGCGTCGATATGGCATTTCAACACGAGAAATTGGATCCAACATGAGAGCTGCGCTTTTCGGCAGAGAAATAGGCACGTTTAAGGACGGTGAGGATGATTACCCCATCAATCTCCGCTTTGAGGAAAAATACCGAAACAACTCCTCTGCGCTGATGAATCAAAAAATCATCTTTCGCAGCCAAAGCGACGGTCAAATCAAGGAGGTACCCATAAGCGCTGTGGCGACCTCTGTTCGTGCATCAACGTTTAGTGTGATGAAACGCAAAGATTTGGACAGGGTCATTACCATAAGCTCTAACACATTAGAGGGGTACAATGCGAATGACATTGTTTCAAAACTGGAGTCTAAATTATCGGAATTTTCAATGCCCACAGGCATTGATGTGTCTTTTACAGGTCAACAAGAGGAACAAGCAAAAGAAATGGCGTTCCTTTCAAAGGCGCTTCTGATCGCTTTGTTTCTGATTTTCTTGATCATTGTGTCACAATTTAACAGCGTGACAACACCATTTATTATCGGTTTCAGCGTGTTCTTTTCACTCATAGGCGTCCTATTAGGTCTTGTGATTTTCCAAATGGATTTCGTCATTATCATGACGATGATTGGAATTATTTCTCTTGCGGGTGTTGTGGTAAATAACGCCATCGTTCTTCTTGATTATATCAATATCGTTGTTGAGAGATACAAAGTTGAACATGATGTTTCCGAAGGGTCGAGCCTTCCATTTAACCTTGTTGTAAAGGCCATTATACATGGCGGAAAAACGAGACTTCGTCCAGTTCTGCTTACAGCGATCACAACTGTTTTGGGACTTCTTCCCCTCGCAATAGGTATAAACATTGACTTTGTAAGTCTCATCACCACTTTTGATCCACATTTTTATATTGGAGGGGACAACAATGTGTTTTGGAAACCCATGAGTTGGGCAATCATCTACGGATTAACTTTTGCGACATTCCTAACCCTTATTCTGGTTCCGGTCATGTACTGGTGGACGGTTAAAATGACCTACAGACTCAAAAGAATAGACTGATTCGATTCATTCAGTGAATGTTTTTTTAAAGCACGGAACAACCATTTCTTACTTTAAAGCGTTTAGATGTTGATTAGAAAGTCAATGTCGCGTGATTTCGACATTAGCCCAGATGATTTCTCATAGAATACATCATGGGTATTGGTTAAGGCTGGAGCACTGTCCGAACGCGGAGAGTGCTCCTTGTCTTTGGTAGAATTTTTTCCAGCTGTTTGCGATCTCTCGCCTTAAGATCCTGCTATTTCCTGACCACCCTTTGATGGATGTTTGAGATAATCTCATAAGAGATCGTGCCGGCTTTTTCCGCAACTTCGTTTAGGCTGATCTCGTCTCCAAATAACTCAACGGGGTCTCCAGCCTTTACACTTCTATCGGTCACATCTATCGCCGTAAGGTCCATACAAATTCGGCCCACAACCTTGGCCATAAACTTCTCAGTTCCCTTTCCTACACATACCTGGCCTACACCGTTGCTCAAGCTCCTTGGGTATCCATCCGCATAACCAACGGGGATCCACGCGATCGTTCTGTCCTTTGTTGACGCATCAGTAAATCCGTAACTCAACCCTTCATTTTTCGGCAGCTTGATGACTTGGGAAACAACAGTGTTAAAGCTTACGGCTGGCTCGAGGCCCCAATCATTGTGTGAAAGTTCAGATCCCAAAAGTGCAATACCCACCCGAACGAAGTCGTATTTGTGATCTGGGAAACGGATGACTCCAGATGAATTTAATGCGTGCGTCTTAAAGGATTGTAACAGACGTGAACCCTTAAACCCTGTTCTTAACTGGGTGCA
>CAWVRV010000020.1:0-30843 GCA_963932755.1 uncultured Flavobacteriales bacterium
TCGTGAAAGTTGAAATGAAATGTTCATTGGCAATCAACATTGGGATTTGTTGTTCCCATTGTTGTCCCGCAAGTAGTTCCCTCCTTTTTGGATACAGGAGCGATTTGGACAAAGCAAACCCTACCCATAAACGCTACAGGGCTGCTTCGTCCAGAGTTTAGTCACACCTCTTCGGGGCCACAGTCGCTCAATGGACAGAACGATATTTCATCTTACGTTCCTTGTCGGTTCTAAGTTATGCCGCACATTCTACACGGTCCGACTTTCGTCTTAGTTCCTGGCTATGTAGAACTGCCATTCTAGCAAGTTTTAATAAATGTTGCCGAATCGAGGCATAAATGCGAGGCATAAATAACAAGTATGTTTTGAATTTTCATTCTTCCATATACTTATATACAAAGGCGTTTTATTTTTGTTGATTGCTTTCGGGTAAAGGCTATAAAGTCAGAAAGAAAAGGCTTACAGGGCATACTGAAGCAGCCGTCTAGTGACACATAAATTAATAGTTGTATCTTGTTATCCTTAAAACCAAGACTATGAAAGCAATTTTCAGTTTTATATTCTTCTTACTTACCTGTTTCACAAGTATAGCTCAAACAGAAAAAAACGTACTTTTTATAGGGAATAGCTATACTTATGTTAACGACTTACCAGGAATAATACAAGAAATTGCTCTCTCAAAAGGAAACATTTTCAGCCATCAAAGTCATACTCCTGGAGGATCAACACTTGAACAACACGCAAGTAATCCCACAGTTCAAAACTTATTAAATTCTGAAGAATGGGACTACGTGATTTTACAAGCTCAAAGTCAACAACCAGCCTTTTCTCCTAGCCAAGTGGCAAGCCAAGTGTATCCGCATGCCGCCAGTTTAAGCGAAGATATCCGTTTGGCAAACCTATGTGCAGAGCCTGTGTTTTTCATGACTTGGGGTAGAGAAAATGGCGATGCTAATAATTGTCCTGTTTATCCTCCTGTGTGTACTTACGAAGGAATGCAAGACCGTTTAACAGAGTCCTATACAGAAATGGCAGAAGACAATAATGCTCTTTTAGCACCGGTAGGAACGGCATGGAAAAACATCCGTGCAAACTACCCAAACATAGATTTATATTTATCCGATGGTTCGCATCCGAGTAATCATGGAACGTATTTGGCTGCCTGCGTTATTTATTCAGTTCTATTTAACGAGTCTCCAATAAATGCATTTTATCCAAATTGGATATCTTCAGCTGATGCAGATATAATTCAAGAAACAGCCTATAATTCTACACAAGAAAACGAAATCAATTTCACGCTAGTTCCAGAAGCTTATGTTAACTGCGCTGGAGATTGTCTAAATGACTCAGACGGTGATGGTGTATGTGATGAAAATGAAGCCCCAACTTGTCCTGAGGATTTAAACTCAGATGGATACATAACAACCCAAGACTTACTGCTTATACTTAGCGAATTTGGGTGTACATCATCATGCGAATATGATATAACTCAAGATAACTATGTAGCTGTAGATGATGTTTTGCAAATCCTCAGTGGGTTTGGAAATGTATGTGAAACCTCAGGCTTTCAAAATTGCGGTGACCTGGTCTATCACGAAGGCTATGATTACAGTACAGTTCAAATCGGTGACCAGTGTTGGTTCAGTGAAAACTGTCGATACCTTCCAGATGTCTTTCCTTCAAATGAACAATCTTCAAATGAACCACATTACTACGTTTACGGTTATGAAGGAACAAATATTGAATCTGCGAAAGGCTCAGACAACTACGAAATCTATGGTGTTCTGTACAATCGGCCCGCAGTTGTCACAGATGACATTTGCCCACTTGGATGGCATATCGCATCTGATGAAGAGTGGCAAACTCTAGAAATATCTTTAGGGATGAGTGAGTCAATTGCCATGGAGCTAGATTTTAGAGGAACAAATGAAGGGGCTCAAATGAAATCTATTTCAGGTTGGTTTTTTAATGGAAACGGAACAAACACAAGCGGCTTAAACTCCAGACCTGGTGGTTTACTCGCAGGTATAGGTTTTTATGGGCTTGAACTTCACGGATTTTGGTGGACTTCAACATTTTCAGAGAATAACTATTTAGTGCGTCAACTGGTATTTGGTGATGATTCAATCTCCAGACAATATGAAAGCCCAGAAGCAGGCTTATCCGCTCGTTGCGTACGGGATTAAAAATTAAGGTCTGTTTTTAGTCACTTTCGAACCTCTCTCCCACCCTAATCGACGTCCAATCTGAGTGAGGGTAAAGTCACTTATAAACAAAATGTAAGCACAAGGATAGGCACAGTAAAAAAACAAAACCCCGCTATCGCAATGATAACAGGGTTTTATAAAATTCAGTTGTAGCCCGTAGGGGGCTACACACCCCTCAATAAAAACAAGCATTACCGACGGTTACTAACACTTGTTGTTCCCATTGTTGTGCCAAATGTGGGCGGTTTTTAGGTGGGCGGCTCAGGATTGCCAAAACGGTTAAAAATACACTTCGAGTCCTTCGACCCTTTGATACTGTATTTTCCTGAGTCACGGGCTATCGACCTGCTCGTTTAAAAAGGCCACGTTCTTCCAACCCAGGGGATTGGAAGAGCTTCTCCATCTTCTGTGATCATTAACATGAGTGCAAACTCTGCCAAACTATTTTTAGAACTGCTCCACCATCGGGCTCCAAAAGACAACATAACTTGTTCACGGAACAGCATGGGGTCGGTGAAATAATAGTTTTCTGTAATGAACCAAAGCCGAGGATTAACCTCTTTGCATGCGCTAATGTTGATCATCGGCGAAACTTCGCCGTTGAATGTCAATGCCGCCAAGGCTACTGAAAAATTACTGTTGTGATCTCCAGAAGTCAAATTGATATAAGGGAAAAATGCAGGTCCAATGTCATAAAAACCCAACAACGCCATTCCGCCGACCGATCCATACAGATTATCACCAAGACGGGCAGACGCTTTAATTGTTGCTCCAACACCCACCCATGAAAGCGCACCACCCACCATAAAGTTATCGGATACTTGAAGGGTGACATTCCCAAGTAACGGATTCACATGTGCATACCCTTCTTTTAATTTCATAGGCAAAGCAGAAGGAGCAAAGAAGTAACGCGAAGATTGTGGAGATCGATTCGGATCAAGGATGCTTTGGATGGGTCTCGCGTTCATGGGATTCATACTCTGCGAAATAGTTCCCTCAGCTGCATCTACCATAAAGGTTACATCGGCTTTCGGGATGATAACCAAGCCCATCTCAGAAGTGTTAAGTTTTATTTCACGCCCATCATCTTCAATCAAATAACCACAACGCACCATTTGATTCACCAATGTGAGGCACACATAACGCTCATTTTTCACCGCTTCATTACCAGTTTCTTCTTGAGCTTTAAGGACAGGAGTAGCAATCAAGAAACTCAAGAGAAAGCCAATACCAATATTTATACTTAATTTCATAATACAAGGATAATTGATTTACTCAAATCTAAACCAAAACTCTACGTACCTGACGAAGATGCGAGGATTTTGAAAGTAGACCGTAGGGAGCTACACACCCCTCAGTACACACAGGCATTACAGACGGTTACTAACATCTGTTGTTCCCATTGTTGTGCCGAAAGTAGTTACCTCCTTTTTCAAAACGTGTAAAAACCCAACTACGTTTTGCACACTTTATGCCCACGTTTATTGGGATACAGGAGGTCTTGAATGAAAAATCCCCACATCTGTTAGGATGCAGGGAATGACTTTTGTAGCCCGTAGGGAGCTATCAACTATCGAGAAATGACCGGCCTTTCAGAGCTTCCTGCCCTAATTAGGCCCATGAACGACATCAAAAGCATCGGAGAACTGAGGACTTGGCCCGATGGAAGCTTTTACAGCTACAATGTATGGGGTGCTTATTGGAGCTCTAAAGAGACCGGCGCTGTGCCAACAAGCGCCAATTACCGTCAACTCGGCAATTCAACTGACCAACTGGAAAATGGATCTTATTGGTCTGTTACCGGATGCAGCGTGCGCTGTGTTGAGGACTAAAAGACGAACCTGATCAAAAAGAAGGAGCTTTTTCATTCTTCGCGATTTGGTTCAATAGCCATCAACCACATTGTATACACCAGTGACATTAGGATAACAGAATTCCCCATCGCATAAATCATATACTACGTAAGATTCGTCTTGCCATGGAGTGGTTCCGGGTCCCCAAAAGGATGACCAGGCCGTATTCGCTGGTGAACATGGATTAGAAACTGGGTAGAAAATATTGTTATCACCCAAAAATTCTGCTGTGTACAAACTCGTTGGGATAATAAGTTTCTTTACAATTCCAAACTCAGTTTCGGGAAACTGAATCGTTCCATTGGGAATTGAATTTGACAATGGAAGGCTCACATTTGTAATGGAATCAAGAGGCTGAACGAGCACAGAAATTTCCTCATCATTCCATAAACCTGAGACCTCTTCTCCTTGATGCTGTATCATCCAAACAACTGCCTCATGAAAAAGAGAAGCTACAGAACCATTTCCTGTGCTCACCCAATTCCCGTTCACTACGTACATCATGGCATTATTCATGTTAGGAAATGGATTATTCCCAAATGAATTATTCCCATAAGGCGCCAAGCTCATATCAGTCATGAAATAGTAGACAGTAGCTCCTTCTTCACAAGTGTCAAATAATGAGAGTACCCCAAGCACGTCGGTAACAGTTATGCACCCATCTCCATTCACATCAGGATCATAGGTGCTCTGCGCTCCAGCAGTCACTGCGACCACGAGCGCGATTAGCGTCATTAAGTGCTTCATTTCAGTCAATTTGGTCTTAATAATATAAGCAAGAGTCAGCAATACCGTTCTTAATTGGGAGAACTATTGGGAGACACTAAATGAAAACGCCTGCAAATAAGTGACTTGCAGGCGTTTTTGTAGCCCGTAGGGGATTCGAACCCCTGCTACCAGGATGAAAACCTGGCGTCCTAACCCCTAGACGAACGGGCCAAATAGGTGCGCAAAGATAGTTAGAGATTCTATTAACACAAGAAACTAATGAGAATTTAATATGCCTTTGCAAAAAGGACTCTCCTAGAGCTTGGGTTCCCTGTCTTTATGCATAATCCCGGAGTTAAGTCTCCATCGAAAGGAAGGCATCGAATTGAAGCTTTGGTCTCTTTGGAGATTAAATCTTCTGTTTCAGATGTGCCATCCCAATGCGCCATTACGAATTGACTGTTCTTGATCGCTTTTTTGAAATCATCCCAATTGTCAACTTCGACAGTATTTGAGGTTAACCTGTCCGAAGCAGATGTAAATAGATCTGATTGAATGGTTTCGAGGAGGGTTTTTACGTTCTCTGCGATTCCGTCTAGAGATTCAAAAGATTTCGTGCGCGTATCTCGGCGGGCGAGTTCGCATGAGTTTTTCTCGAGGTCACGAGGGCCCACGGCCAGTCTAAGGGGCACGCCCTTCAGTTCGTATTCTGCAAATTTCCAACCTGAACGTTTTGAATCGTCCGCATCGAGCTTGACACGTATGCCAGCGCCACGCAACTCAGATTCGATCTCTTTGCACTTTGCCACGATTTCATCCATTTGCTCCTCACCTTTATAGATGGGTACGATGACCACTTCAATAGGAGCAAGTTTGGGAGGGAGAACGAGACCGGCATCATCTGAGTGCGTCATCACAAGCGCACCCATTAAACGTGTAGAGACACCCCAAGAAGTGGCCCAAACCAATTCTTGCTTGCCCTCTTTTGTGGCAAATTTCACATCGAACGCACGTGCAAAGTTTTGGCCCAAAAAGTGTGAGGTTCCAGCCTGAAGCGCCTTCCCGTCCTGCATCATCGCCTCAATACATAGCGTATCAAGCGCTCCTGCAAAGCGCTCACTTTCAGTTTTATTCCCTTTAACAACGGGCATCGCCATCCAACCCTCAGTGAATTTGGCATAAATATCTAACATCTGGCGCGTCTCTTCCTGCGCTTCCTGCTCGGTTGCATGGGCCGTATGTCCCTCCTGCCAGAGAAACTCCGTCGTCCTCAAAAACAAACGTGTACGCATCTCCCAACGAACAACATTTGCCCATTGATTGATCAGGAGTGGAAGGTCCCGGTAGCTCTGAATCCACTTGCGGTATGAATTCCAAATAATGGTTTCAGAAGTAGGCCTTACAATAAGCTCTTCGTCAAGTTTTGCATCAGGATCCACAATCAGTCCTCCCCCATTGGGGTCGTTTTTCAAGCGGTAATGTGTCACTACAGCACACTCTTTTGCAAAACCTTCTACGTGAGCAGCTTCTTTTGACAGATAGCTCTTGGGAATGAAAAGCGGGAAATACGCATTCATATGCCCCGTCTCTTTAAACATCCCATCCAGAACGTCTTTCATCCTCTCCCAGATGGCATAACCATAGGGTTTAATAATCATACATCCCTTCACATCTGAGTGTTGAGCAAGATCTGCATCAACAACAATTTCGTTATACCACTTGCTGTAGTCTTCGTTCCTAGGTGTTAACTTCTTCGCCATCTTGAGTTTGGTACGGTTTGTGCAATTCTGTATTCGTGTAACTTTACACTGTGCGAAAGTACGAATTTGATTACCTTGCTAATCTATAAGATATGAATTTACCTGTACAAATTTTCAAATTGCCATTCGCCTTACTGCCTGTAATGGCATTTGTAGGGTGCAGCATGGGACCAAACCTTTCCAGTTCGCTTGAATCTGACGAGCTGTATCTCGTATCAGGCGAGGAATTCATCACAGATGCAGAGTATATGGCATTTGCTTCGAAGGACCTCCAAAGCTTCGATTCTGACGACTACTATTACGAAAATTCAAACGACAACAACAGCTCATCCGACAATTATTCTTCGGGCATGGGCAACTTCAACCAATACGGAGGCCTCGGTTTGGGATCATATTTTAACCCATTTGGTGGAAACAACTTCGGGTATGGGAACAACTACGGATACGGAAACAACTTCGGATACGGGAACAACAACGGGTTCGGAAACAATTTCGGATACGGAAACAACTACGGATACGGAAACAATTTCGGATACGGAAATAATTTCGGATACGGAAACAACTACGGATCTGGTGGAGGTTATTACGGGTCGGGAACGTATTCTGGCGGAGAAACATACTACACGAGCTCGATACTCGTGGGTCCCAGAACTCCCTTACTCACAGGTACTTTGACAAATAGCAATTACACTGGAGGGCGACTTAGAACAAACCGAACTGAGGAAGTGAATCCTGATGTGAATACCACAAGCGACAAGCCGTCTGCGAAAAAGAACAGGTCGATTTGGAATTGGGAGACGCCATATACGTCTACTGAAAGCGTCAGAACGAACACAAGTAGAACGCCAAGGACAAATACATCGACTGAGAACAACAACCCCAGTCGTTCAAATACTCCAGTGATTAATTCTCGTTCGAATACAAACAATTCGAATTCTAAATCAAGCGGTACATCCACCCGTACTTCAGGAAGCCGTTCGAACAGTGGGAAATCGAGCAATTCATCGAGTCGCACTGGAAGCAGACGTCCTTAACACTTCACATGATGAATCATTACATGACATGCAAAATGACGCGTGCGGGGGGACTTGTACTGTTTGCTATTGTTTCGCTGTTTTCCTTCCATACGCTTTCAGCCCAAAACGAAACGGATGTGCTGCGTTACAGTTTGACAGAATCCCTCGGTTCAATAAGAACTACTGGGATGGGAGGCGCTTACGGCTCGCTGGGGGCAGACCTCGCCTCTTCAGTCATTAACCCTGCGGGCATAGGTATGTACCGAAGAGGTGATGCGAGTCTTTCTATGGGGCTACATTCAAGCAAAACGAAAACATCAATACGCAGCTCGATAAGCTTGCCCCAAAATGAAAATGACCTGTCCGCGACGGTAGGGTCAATTGGACTCGCTTTAACGATACCAAGCGTAAACCCAGACTGGCCATTTGTCACTGTGGCAATATCCCATCACAAACGGGCAATATTCAATCAGGTATTGAAACTTGAGGATACTGAATTTCAACAAAGTTTGCTTGGGGTATTTCAAGATTTGGCGACAGGAGTTCACAACGAAGATTTAAACAATGGAGAGTATCCATTCACCGCATCTCTGGCTTGGTATACATACTTGTTAGATCCTGATGGAGACGACAATTACAATTACGTGACACCCTTTGAAACGAACACCCCTGTGATGGTCGATCGAACGATTGAACGGTCAGGGAATATGGGTGAGACGCAATATTCTCTGGGGGGAACATTTAGGGATCGAATCAGCGTAGGTGCAACTGTAGGAACGTCGAAAGTCTATTTTTCTGAGGACTCAAGACATACTGAAACGCCACTTGACCCTGGGACTGATCTCGCTGAATGGACCTATTACGAATCATTGGTGGTGGAAGGGACAGGAATTATAGGACGTGTAGGCGCAATCGCAAACATCTCAAAATCGATGAGAGTTGGAGTGGCATGGCACAGCCCCACAAGATTAAGACTTACCGACACATACAGCAGGTCTGTAAACAGCACTTGGAAAGACGGGGAGGTGTATGATGAAGACTCGCCTGAAGGAGGGTACGAGTACCTTGTTGTCACTCCATCCAAAACGATTGTGAGTGGATCCTTTTTAATTGGAAAAATTGCGCTCCTTTCTGCGGATTACGAAACAACAAACCTTTCGAACGGAAAACTGAAAAATGTAGACAGCTGGCTTTCTAACGGATATGAATTCGAAGCTGAAAATGCGTCTGTAGAAGCCAGTTACAACAGGGTACACGAAGTGCGTATAGGTCTAGAGATGAGGATTGCAAAAAATTGGAGAATACGCTCCGGCACAGGAATGGCAACATCACCGTATTCGATGGCATCAGGTGTAATGTCAAATGGAACACGATACAAAGCAAGCCTAGGTACTGAATTTAGAAACGAAGATTGGTATGCTGGCGTAGCTTGGACAAGAAGCTGGTTTGAAGAAGACCTATACTTTCTAGACCCAGAGCTACAAGGTGACCCAGCAAACCTGTCACGCAGCCTGGGAATGTTATCTATCGGTGCCGGAAAAAGACTCTAAGCAGAGATGAATAAAGTACTCACACTACTCATAGCCATTGCAATGACCACTTCATGCAATAAGGATTGTATCACACTCAACGAACAGAATTATTTGGTGTTCGGTCACTTCTATGGCATGTGCGCTGGAGAGGGGTGCGTAGAAACCTACAAACTGACGGACATGAAATTATATGAGGATCTTATTGACGATTATTCTGGTCAAAATTTAGAGTTCGTGGAATTGGAGAATGAAACGTTTGAACAAGTGAGTGATTTGGTTGACTTTTTTCCCAATCAACTTCTTAGCGAAGAAGAAACGGTGTTCGGTTGTCCGGATTGTTCTGACGGAGGGGGACTGTTTATTCAATACTCGGACAATGGAAACCTGAAAAGCTGGCGAATCGACCAATTTCAAAACAATGTACCCAGTTATTTACACAGCTTTATGAATCACGTAAACGAGGCCATCGTCCTGATAAACAATTAAGACACCTACAAGTCATTTGGAGAATCTGGCAAAAAAGAATCTCATGGTTTTGCAACAACGAAAAAGGGCCCGCTGAATGGCGAGCCCTTTTTAAATTTAATACATGACAAGAAATAAACAGCTTACTTCTTGAGCTTCTTAAGTTCTTTGTTCATAAGGGTATCCATACGCTCACGCTCTTCTTCAGCAAGGGCTTTATCTACAAGGATACGTCCACTGTGCTCGTCTACAATAATTTGCTTGCGAAGCGCAATGTCGATTTGACGTTGTGGGGGGATCTTGATGAAGGTTCCAGCACTCGCTTGACGTTCAATAGGAACGACAGCAAGACCATTTTTGGCTGCTGATCTTATACGCGAGTAGGTAAGAAGCAAGCGATCATCTATTGTCTTAGACATCTTGTCACTTTGCTTCTGAAGAACTTCTTCTTCAGCTTGAGTCTCAGCGATGATTTCTTCTAATTCTGACTGCTTCGAATCAAGATCGGCTTGTCTTTGCTTACTCTTTGTTCGCATCGCTTCTAAAATCTCAGATTTCTGAGATTGTTGCGCTTTGCATTCACGTATACGCTTTTCGCAAAGTTCAATCTCAAGTGTTTGATATTCCATCTCTTTGTTAAGAGACTCAAACTCACGATTGTTACGAACGTTATTCTGTTGCTCGGTATATTTATCAATAAGGGCTTGACTGTCCTTCATTTGAATTTGGTATGCAGAAATCCGTTGGGTAACGGTATCGTTCTCCTCCTCCATATTTGCGAGTCGAGTAGAAATCCCGGCAATGTCATTTTCTAGATCTTCCACTTCTAAAGGAAGCTCACCTCGTATAACTCTGATACGGTCGATGCGACTATCGATGAGCTGTAAATCATATAGAGCGCGGAGTCTATCCTCTGCAGTAAGGGTCTTTTTTGTTGTGGCCATAGGATATATTGTTGTAAATCAACGGATTCTAACAGGATTCGTCTTGCTTGTAGCTAAACAGACCGCGAATTTAGTGAATTTCTGCTTGATTACGTTGGCAATCAACCTACTTGTTCGCCATTCACTCTCATAATGGCCTACATCCGCAATTAAGATCTTTCCATCAGCATCAAAAAACTCATGATATTTGAAGTCTGAAGACAGAAACACATCCGCTTTCTTACCGATTGCGTCGAACAGCAAAAAAGAGCCGGAACCACCACAAACTGCAATGGTTGACACCAATTCACTTACTGGATTTGTGTGCTTAATATGGGTGGCTTGAAGCACGTGTTTTGCGTGATCAAGGAACGCTTCCCATTTCATCGGCTCAGGCAATTTTCCAATCATCCCTGCGCCAATATTTTCATCCTTATTTTCTAAAGGAGTGATGAAATAAGCCATTTCCTCGTATGGATGGACATTTGCAGCAGCTTCAACAACACTTTTTGACAGCCTCTTTTCAACCAGCAATTCTATTTTCGTTTCTGGTTCAGTGTGATCCTGACCCTTTTCTCCCACAAACGGCAGTGAATCTGATCCAGGACGGAAGGTTCCTTCTCCAGCCATGTTAAAACTACATCTGTCATAATCTCCAATACTTCCTGCACCAGCTTGAAACATTGCATCTCTCACTTTGTCACCATACTCACTGGGACAATAGACAGTCACTTGATGTAAGAGCTCGGATTTGGGCCTCAGAATTTTCAAAGATTCAGGGGTACACCCAAGGGCAGTGGCTAGCTCAAAATTCACACCTGATGCAACATTGTCAAGGTTTGTATGAATGGCGTAGAGTGCGATGCCTGATTTTATTGCTCTGAGTACTGTTCTCTCAACATATGTATCCCCGGTCAATCTTTTAAGACCAGAAAAAATAATGGGATGATGGCTGACAATCAACTCCGCTCCTTCCCGCTCTGCCTCAGCGACGACCTCTTCCGTACAATCTAATGAGACAAGAACTTTTGTTACTTTTGCAGACAGGTCACCTACGAGTAATCCAGAGTTATCATAAGACTCTTGTAAAACTGTAGGAGCCCATTCTTCTAACACTCGCGTAATGTCGCGTACCTTGAATGCGTTCTGAGATTCCATGACGACTAAGATACTTACTAAGACACTAAAGAGGCTTATTCTATCACCTCTTACAGCATTATATGCTGTAGCTTTAGTGATACGTCATTTTTTATATGATTCTGGATTTCTGAAAAGCCGATCCGGAACAATTCCTACACTTGTGATTGGAAATATCCATGTGGGAGGAACTGGAAAAACACCCCACGCTTCTGCCTTCCTTTCAATGTTGTCAGAAAAATTAGGGGGACCACAACACGTTGCCTTATTAAGCCGCGGGTATGGAAGGAATACAAAAGGTTTCCGTTGGGTTTTAGAAGACAGCGATTGGAGCGATGTCGGAGATGAGCCTTCATTGTTGAAATCGTTGCACCCGCTACATTCGATCGCTGTCAGTGAAGATCGCGTACTGGGAATAGAGAGAATTGCGAAAGAAAAACCTGAAGTAAAAGTAGTCGTCCTAGATGACGGCTTACAACACAGGGCTCTGAGACCGGACCTCTCAGTACTCCTGATAGATTCAGAAAGGCCACTAAATAAGTCATCGCTTCTGCCTGGTGGAGATTTGAGAGACCTAAAAAGCAGGGCCAGTAAATTCGATGTTTGGATCTATACGCGATGTCATTCGGACGATACGCTTCCTGAACGTTCAAAAAACACTTCCCCTCAATACATCTTCTCGACCTACATGTCATCCTCGTCAAAAGCCTTAAGCACCGTGAAGAAAGATTCTTTTAAATCTGAAAAACCAAGGGTGCTTGCTGTTTCTGGAATTGCATCTCCTGAACGTTTTATTGATGGATTGCTGGATTCTTGGACAGTCGTAAGAAGACAATCCTACCCCGATCATTATCAATTTAAGAGCAAAGATATCTCAGATTGGGTGACCTGTGTTCGGTCTGAAAAACTGGATGGAATAGTGACGACAGCAAAAGATGCGGAAAGAATAAAACCATATACGTCAGCGTTAAAAGGAATTCCACTTATCGTAATACCTATAGTGGTGAAATGGCATCAAAAAGAAGCGCTTGAAAAACGCGTTGACGAATGGCTTCAATCCACGATATTTGCAAAAGAAATTGCAAAAAAATAATGACTCGCATGAAGTTTACACCACTTAGTATTTTATTCCTAACGATGGCAGTTGGGATCTTAAGCGTCGGATGCGCAGATTTTGGAGACAATGTACCCGAAAATGCAGGGACGATTTCAGGCCACTTGACGGGTGTTGACGCTGGAGCAAGTGTGATTCTAAGAAGTTTTAAAAATGGATCTTTGGTCAAGGTTGCTGAGGGCAAAACGACCGAGAACGGAGATTTCTTTGTCACACCCGAAACGCCACTAGAAAGAGGGTTTCACCAGGTAATCATTAATAAAAGCTGGCCTGTTGTGCTGATCACTGATTCAACAGAAGCGCCAAACATTCAAGGGACCATCCCCGCAGAGAGCCGGTATCTTCATGAAGCAAGGATTGAAGGATCAAATGAGAGCAGTCTGCTTGCAGAATATTACGCCGTCGTCATGCCCCTTCAGGATTCACTTGTACAAGCCCAAACAGCAATGCGTTCTCTTTCGAACGAACAAAAAACGGAAGCGAACAAAGCGTTGAAAATGCTCATCGCAGAGCTTGACAAAACAAGTCTCAGCTTTATTAAAGAGAACGAAGGCCACCCTGCCACACTTGCTGCACTTGAACAACTGAATATAGATAAGCATTCTGCAGCGTACAAGTCCGTCCTCAAATCACTTGCGACATCATTTAGCGATTCTGACTATTACGTGATGCTCAAGAAGAAGTACGATGCGGCGACAACGGCGAGAACCATCCCCAATCAACCTCCACCAAAAAAGAAGAGCAATCGCAAAAATGGACAATATGCAGCTGGAGACGAAGCACTTGACATCGTGATGGCTGATCCCGAGGGGAATATTAGAAAATTAAGCGACTTAAGAGGCAAAGTCGTTCTACTTGATTTTTGGGCATCATGGTGTGGCCCATGCAGAAGAGAAAACCCTGCAGTTGTAAAGGCCTACGAAAAATACAATTCACAAGGATTTGAAGTGTTCTCTGTCTCTTTAGACAGCAATGCTGACAAGTGGAAGAATGCCATCGAAAAAGATGGTTTGGTTTGGCCAAATCATGTCTGTGACTTACAAGGATGGAAAAATGCTGCGTCACGAGAATATGGCATCTCAAGCATCCCACACGCTTTGCTTGTCGGACGCGACGGAGTGATCATTGAGACTCATTTACGAGGCAGAGCACTCGAAACGGAACTGGAAAAGCTGTTCAAGTAAGAACCACAATCAACAATTAAGATCTTGAGCCATCGCGTATATTTTGCATCAGATTTGCATCTCGGAGTCCCCGACATTGAATCAAGCCGCGAACGGGAAAAAAAATTTATAAGCTGGTTAGAGGATGTCTCACTCGGTCAAGGTATAGCCGCCAGCGGTCCTGCAACCGAGATCCATCTGCTTGGAGATTTATTTGATTTCTGGTTCGAGTACAAGAACGCTGTCCCGAAAGGTGGGGTGCGACTGCTGGGTGCCATTGCAAAGATTACGGACCTCGGAATTCCGGTTCATTATCACTTGGGCAATCATGATTTGTGGTCGTTTGGCTACCTGGAGTCAGAACTGGGAGTCCAAATCCATACCTCACCTGTTGTGAGGGAGTGGGATGGTTTAAAATGCCTGATAGGACATGGAGACGGTTTGGGACCAGGAGACAGAGGGTATAAACTCACAAAGAAAGTGTATCGAAGCAAACTCGCTCAATTCCTGTTTCAATGGCTCCACCCAGATATAGGCATACGGCTAGCGAATAGGCTTTCAAAAAACAGTCGTTCCGCTGGAGGCAAAAGTGGAGGGCCATTTACTTCTCCTGAAAAGGAAAACCTGTACCAATATTGTAAAGAGGTGCTAGAATCAGACCCAAGTATGAACTGTTTTATTTTCGGACACAGACATCTCCCTTTGGACCTTACTGTCCCAAATGACTCAGAAACGTCCGCCCCTGCTCGTTATATCAACATCGGGGATTGGATTACACATTTCAGCTACGCCAAAATTGAAAAGGGAGTTCTTACTTTAAATACGTAAGCCTCAAAATTTCATTCGAAATTATTCATAAAAAAAGGAGACCCAAGTGGATCTCCTTTTTTAATACTTGTCTGTTGTCTATCGACGAATCACCAACTTAGAAGCCAATGACTTGTGTTGGCTTGCCAAACGAACCACATAGGTTCCATTAGACAGTGTACTCACGTCCAGCATAATTCTGTCAGACCCTTGATTGTTCTCGACATCGTCAGAATAAACAACACGACCCTGAAGATCATATATCTCTACTGAAGCACCCGAGAAACCCACAGTACTGATTTGGACAGAAGATCCGTTTACGGGGTTAGGGTAAACAAGTAGACCTTGGGGACTAGGGTCGGTCACAACAACATCATCTGCACCTAAGAAGGTGTCTGAACGGAAAATTCCACGACCATGCGTTCCAGAGTAGATCGCTCCTGTATTTGTTGGAGAGCTCCATCTTGTATCAGAACGCCATTGTTGCTTCAAGTCAAATATTGGCGCTGTCAGAGACTCTGATGTCGAAGCCATACCTAGATTAGAGATTGTCCAATCATCACCTCCGTTATCTGTCACAAAGGCACCGTACTCTGTTCCAATCACAATAGTCGCACCCGATGCATCTTGGAAATCAATGACCACATCATATATAGGCATATTTCCCAATCCTGCAACAGACCAAATATTTGCGAACGTAGGTGATGGAGAAAGGGCATCCCAAGACTCACGAACTTTACCTGCACCTACGGAGCCATATCCCCCTACAGTAAACACAACGTGATTTGCATTGTTGGGATCGACACTCACACCTGTGATTGCGCTACCCGCAGAAGACACGATTTGGTCTATCACAACATGCTCCTCCACATCATCTTGAGAATACACATCTTTAAGGCCAGAAAAACGATCTAAAGTTCCATTCCAACCGCTCACAAACATCACATCTCCAGCGTGCTCCTCGTCATTTACAACATATTCAATAGACTTCGTTCCAGTGAAACCTCCTGGAGCTGCACCCAAACGAATCCAATCAGGAGTTGTATTAAAATTAAGTGCCTCCCTCGTCATCCAAACTCCTTGATTCCCAACAAAACCTATTGAGAATAAAGCCGTGTATGGATCATGAACGAGTATTCTACCAGGCTCATTGTACATCGTGTCCCCTGGGTGAAAGTACATCGTGTCACAATTCTCGACAACATTGAATTGAACTTCTTCACCGAAAATAGTGTCGTTTCCAAGATCTACGGTTACATCAAATTCTACGCCATCAATGACCACAACTGTATCTACAAGGTTGGGGATAATCTCAAGGATAACCTGAACTGTATCCTCACCCAAAGTGTCATTGACGCAGATAAACTCTTCGAGAGCTATTTGTGGTTCCAGCCAAAAATAATCAGGATCCTCTTCAAGTGCATACAATAACGTACGATCAGGACGAATAAGTGTGTCGTAGAACATCAACTCCTCACCTTCAGAAAGGGTATATTCTAAGGGAAGATTTTGGCTATTTGTCGCTAGTGAAAACGTGCTGTCTGTCACACTCTCAGTGTAGGGATTAACAAGGATGATCTGTTGTAGACTTTCCTCATCTTCTGTGTCTTCATACAAACGCAAACAAGTATAGAACTGACCCAAATCACCTTCCTCATTAATCAACTCTGAGATATCATTGTCCCAGAAAGTCCCAAGATTAGAGTAATCTGTAGGGGTTACGGTTCCACGGGTTAAACCTCCATTTTGAGAGGCGGCAAACCAAGCGTATGTATGCTCTGTAGATTCGGTGACTTGACTTATCGAACAATCGAATCCATCACCACCGTGAACTTCAACGGCATTTAACTCACTTAAAAAGAAATTGCCTGTGGGGATAAATAAAGAGCCATTGTCTTGAGTTCCTCCCAACACAGCACCTCCAGCGCTATGAGCAATGCCGTAAAATTGAGTGACGTTGTAATTAAAATTACACTCCGTATAGCTCACTCCTCCATTGTCACTCTTGTACAGGCCACCATCAGAAGCGACAAACATCGTTCCTGCAGGGGTGAAAACAATCTCATGAAGATCCGCATGGACGCCATAGGGGAAACCAGGAAAATCAAACGAAGCAGCTGCCTGTTCAGCTTGCTGATTCGGACCTGAGCGCCACAATTCAATACCGCCCACATAAGCGAGGTCAGGTTGCCCTGTCTTGATCCCTAAAGCAAGGTCATATATCCCCTGAGATCGTGGAAGAGGTGTTGACGTATCTATTCCACCAGGCCAGCATACTGTCCAAGAACCCATTTCTGAAGCTCCATCTGAATGGTAAAGACCATAGAAGCTTCCACCTGAAGTAGCGTATAGCGCAAATGCATGATTTGGATCATCTTGAGATATCGCAATTCGTGCGCGGCCTATACCACTTTGTGGCAAGCTTCCTGAATTAGATCCTCCAGCAGTAATGGGTTCGAAAGTAGAAAGCTGATCGTTCGTAGAACGGTAAACGCGTCCGTTCGTTGCAGCAACAAGCATATAGCTGCCATCATGAGCAATCGCAATATCAGATACACCACCTGTAGGTCCACCTGAAGTTGAATTCCCATCAATCACACCATCTTCTATCGTTCCAAATGAGTCATTTGACCCGTACCACACTTTGTTGTTGTCGAGAGGGTCTTTGACTAAAGCATCATTCGATGACCAATCGCCACCTGAAAATGCGCCGGGGTCTGTACCGTCAACGATGGTAAAGGTTTCACCTTCATCGTTGCTCCACCAGATACCACGGCCGCGAAATCCAGAGCCACCATCACCACCTGCACCATCAAACTGAGAACCCGTTCCTACGTAAATATCACCATTCGTTGCAACTGCAATTGAGGCCACCATAAGGATAGGGAAGCCATCTACTTGATTCCATGTGTTTGCACCATCCAACGATCTCCAAAGACCTCCAGAGACAGCACCTGCATAAATGAGGTTTTCGTTTACAGGCACAATCGAACGTGTACGACCACCCACATTGTCAGGCCCCATTTCAACCCAAGAAAGGTCTGTGTTTTTTGTGTTTTCACGCGCTTGAGCAGAGGCAAACTTTAATACTTTATTTCTAAGGTGCGCAAGTCCACTTGAGTTCATTTCTCCAGTCTCGACATCCCCTAAAAGCATGCGGGTAATTTCAGCTGCTCCAGCAGCGTCTCGGGAAGCCTGGTTTCCATCCAAACGCGGAGCGTAAGTGGATGAAATAGAATCTGTAAGGTCGGCAGGTTTAACATTAAGAGTTGAACTCCAAATTACTGCTACAGCCAAAAGGGCTACAAGGGTCAAATACTTTGATACCATATTTTTGTTTTTATTGCAATCTAAAATGCCGGATAAAGTTACGACAATACACGTTATTTCACGTGTTTTTCTGCATGATATGAAGACCGTACTAAAGGGCTGCTCTCAACATACATGAAACCTTTTGAAAGTGCGATGTCTTTATACTCATCAAAAAGATCTGGATGAATGAATTCAACAACGGGCAGATGTTTTGGCGTTGGCTGCAAATATTGACCTAATGTCAGTACGTTCACACCTACATTTCTGAGATCATCCATAGATTCGATCACCTCTTCTTTTGTTTCTCCAAGACCAAGCATAAGACCACTTTTCGTTCTAATGTTCGCTTTGCCTAATCTCTCTAAAACTTCTAATGACCGGTCGTATTTGGCTTGAATTCTAACCCCTTTCGTCAGTCTACGAACAGTCTCAAGGTTGTGGCTTACAACTTCAGGAGCCACATCAATAATAAGTTGAAGGTTTTCCCATTTTCCCGCAAAATCAGGAATAAGCGTTTCAAGCGTTGTTCCTGGAGATTGTTGTCTTATTGCACGCACTGTTGCTGCCCAAATCTCAGAACCACCATCTTTTAATTCATCACGATCTACGGATGTAATGACGGCGTGCTTCACTTTCATGAGCTTCACTGACTTCGCAACTTTGGATGGCTCGAATTCATCAACAGGTTCCGGCCTGCCAGTGGACACACTACAAAACCCACAAGATCTGGTACAGATATTGCCTAAAATCATAAAGGTTGCGGTGCCTTCTCCCCAACACTCACCCATGTTTGGACAATGTCCACTTTCACAAATCGTATGGAGCTTATGTTCCGATACAATTTCACGAACCTTCTTGTAAGTCTCGCCAGTAGGCAATTTCACCCTGAGCCATTTTGGCTTGGGAATGCGGTTGGGTTTTTCTATTGCAGATTGTTCAGACATGGTACAAAGTTCGTGACTTTCTGATGAAATTCAGCGGGCTTGTGTCCACTTTGAACCTACCCCTAACTTCAAGTATAGATTCAAAAACGCGAATTTACTGTCCACAAACTGCTCGGACATTATTTCAACAGGCCTATAAAAGACGTCGATTGTCGCCCCGACTTCTACAGAGCGGGTGATTGACCTTTCATTGCCATATTCAAACGTCAAACCATAACTGGCATTGACTCCAGGCACGATTGTCATTTCATCTAAGCCATTTACCCAAGATGAGCGACCATAGATATCGTTGTAAAAATGTTCGATCGGGTCATACAGTTCATCCACTAAAATTTCATAGGGTATCTCCGGATATCCAATCACTAAATAAACAGGCTTTTCCAAACCCAAACTCGCACCATATCTGAATACCCTTTCTACTTGAACAGCTCCCTTTCTAAGCTTCGGGTTTATTTCACGTCGGGATTCCACGTAGACACGAAAGATCATAAAGCTATTCACCTTTCCCCAAACATAGGGGAGACCTTCCACATAAACTGGATTGTACGTTTTCTCTTCCTTCTCATGCCTTAAATACAACAAGCTACACCCTAACGATCTCGACGTTTTTGCGGTGAGAAAGTACCCATATCGAAACCCCACTCCTGCGCCCTGAGTGTGCGCAAAAACATTTACCCCAGAGGTGTGGCTAAACAAAACATCTACACCCTCTCCATAAACGGCATCCTTTCCAGTACTGACCTCATCTTGGGTTTGGGCTGAAAAACTGAATGAAAACAAGAGCGCGCCAACAAAAAGCACCACAGATACAAAACGGTTATTTACATCCTCTCGCATAAGTACAAATCTACCTTATATGGGCTAATACACCATACATCGATAAATATAGATACCGAAAACTCCGGTGTGTTTAGACAAACCGGGATTTTCATTTAGTAAATTATGATGCCGCTAAGCGTGGCATGCAAAACAAAGGACATTAGTCACATGTCTCTACGTCTACACAGGTGTAGGCTCCACAAGCTGTATAAGCTGTAGCACAAGAAGAAAGAGCTGCTCCGAGAAGCAGGACAATAGCGGAAATTCTTAAGATATGTTTCATAACAGAGATGTTAAAGATGAATAGGTACCATGTATTACGATGACGCATACAAAAAGGTTTCATTTGATCACCTATCTTCACGGAAATAGCGCTTCATTTGCCATTTCTATTCCATAACACATTGAACGATCTACTTACATCACCCCATCGCTTGCCTTTCGTTTGGTTGATTCTAATGTCGCTTGTAACCTCGTGTTCAACGTCAATACTTGTTGAGTCTACTTCATCTAGGCGGCCATATGACTTCGAAGCCTCTGCCCTTCACCCAGAAGTCGTCACGTACCTTCATTCGGGCACACTTTCCGTATATATAAATCTTGACCGAGACGAACTCCTGTATACACGTGATGGGGAAAACACGCCATTTACCTCGAAAGTTCTGGTGCAACTCAATGATGAGCGTTGGATTTGGACAGACACATTAACAAGTGAAACACCCAGATGGTTGTCCAATAAATTTGATTTAAACAACATTGTCACTGAAGGCTCTAAAGAAACCGGTTCTTGGCTAAGCTTTGAAATAACTGACCAGAACAGAAATTCATCCATTAAAAATGCTGCTGAAATCAGTGAAGTACTTCTCTGGAATCTCAATGAAAATTGGCCCTTGTCAAATTCGAATGCTGCGACAGGGACGCCCCTTAAAATAATTTCCGCACGACCAAACTCCTGGAAGGTGTCCCATGTAGTCCCACCCAATTCTCTTCCCGCCCCACCCTTTTCAAGATACAGGAACCCACTAGACACGTTAACAGCTGCCCCACACAGTATCGTTGATGAAGATTGGATCACACTTGAGGGCGTACAGAAATTTGCGTCAACTTCCAATGATATGGAGTTTGTGATTTACGGCAGGCACGAAGATTTTCCCGACGCCAAAGATGTTCTGTTCCTCATAGAATCGACCAGGTATATTGCAACACGTAGCGAATATTCTGCGATGCAAAAGGCCAGTCACCCGAAAGAAGCCCTAGATGATTTTTGGCTTTCATGTGGCAAATCACCTGAAAAATCGAAGGAGTTAATAAAAACCTATTACGCGAGAGTCGAAGAAGCAAATCGATACTTCTCGGGATTGCTTGAAGGGTGGCGAACAGACCGAGGAATGATTCACATTATTCATGGTGTACCAAATAGAGTGAGACGTGATTATTGGAATGAATATTGGACCTACGGGGAGGAGGGAACATCAAATACGTTGACATTTAGATTCAGACGACGACGCCATGAACTTGACAACAATGTATTCAAATTGGAACGAAACATTGTCTTTAAATCGACATGGGATCGAATGGTAACAAGTTGGCGAAATGGAAGGGTGCAACGCGATTGAGCGTTGTATCTTTCGCCTATGGAATCAAAACAACCATATACAGGGCCAAAACGCCCATCAGAAAGCACGTTCGTGTTTGGCATTCACCCCGTGAATGAAGCCTTAGATGCTGGAAAAGACATCGAAAGTGTGATCGTGATACGCAGCTCTCAAAACGAGAGACTGAATAAACTTTTAGGCAGAGTGAGAGCAACAGGGGTACCGATAAAAATGGTCCCTCGCGAAAAGCTCAATGCGTTAACCTTAAAAAATCACCAAGGAATAGTTGCCATGCTGTCCCCGATTACATACCAGCCATTGGAAGAAATTGTCCTGGGGGCATTTGAAAGAGGCGAGGCACCGATTCTTATTGCTGCAGATGGAATAACAGATGTCCGAAATTTAGGGGCAATCGCGAGATCAGCTGAATGCTTCGGAGCACATGCTTTGATCGTACCCGAAAGAGGATCTGCTGCGATTAATGATGGCGCAATCAAGAGTTCAAGTGGAGCACTGCTCCGACTTCCAGTTTGCCGCGTATCAAAAATATCAACGAGTCTAGATTATCTAAAGCAAAGTGGAATCACATGTATTGCTCTTTCAGAAAAGAGTGCCGAGGATATTCATACCAGCAAACTTGACGCTCCTTTTTGTCTTGTATTGGGAGACGAAGGATTTGGAGTATCAACAGACGTAATAGAACAATGCGATCACCGTTTGAAAATTCCTATGGAAGGAAATACGGCAAGCTTAAATGTATCTGTGGCTGCAGGCATTGCACTTTATGCGCTTAAAGCTTCAAAAGGCTAGAACAAACATTGACATACATTCAAACAACGCCTTGCTTTTTATGTATAATTATTATATCTTTATATCGCTCACAATTGACTAACACTATGCGTATTCATTCAACAACCAAGTTTTTATCTCTCAAGTCTCTATGCTTTAGTACGACGATTGTTCTGTACTTTTCAATTTTGGCGATTTCTGCACAAGTTGATTGCTCTGGCTGCACTCCAGTCTTTAACTCCATCGAAGATACCATTTCTGTGTCATGCGAAATCACAAATCCCCCTGCCTTTCCTAGCTACACAAATGGCTGTTCGGGATTAGACATGAGTGAAGCAACTTTTGTCGCTACGCTGGGGCAGAGTACGAGTTGTGAAGGAAACATCGCCCTTGCAATAGGTGCGGGGCAGGATTTATGTCTGACGCTGTCGGGATTCCAAACTGCTGGTTTGGCTCCATCAGATAGGTTTTTTGTAGGAAGTGAGTCATTGTCATGGACGCACTATGGAAACGGATCCGCCACATTAACGGGCATCGTATATAATGACGCTGACGTGGCAGATGCATATGCTATGGAAGTCTACATGGAAGGGGGATTCAATTGGACAGAATGGGACGCGATGGGGAATCTAGTGTTAGATGCTCTAGAACAAGGCACTGAACAGGATTGGATTTATTTCATTCTGGTCAACAACATGTCCAAACTTACCGGTGTTGGTATGAATGCAGGCAAAACCATAAGGCTTACACACTCTCCTTTAAGCGAAGAGTTGGGTTTCCAATTGGGGAGTCTGGGAGCCAACAACATTAACATGAACTACGGTCTTGGCGGTTGGGTTAATTGGGAGGTGTTAGAAGATGGCAATCCATTTGGTGGAGTTGGGAACATCACGATTGACTTGACAAATTGTGTCAATTCTGAATATACCTGTGCGGACGACAATGACATTCTCTACCGTTTCTATGCTGGGAATGTATGTGGATACGATCAGGTCGACATTTTAATTGATCACACAGACAACACGCCTCCTTCTTGGACTTATGTCCCGGGGGACCTGACCCAAGAATGTTCTGACTCGCCGATTCTAGAAGACGCGACCGCAACCGATCTTTGTTCTGAGTTGACCATCTCAATCGGTGCTGACACATTATTAGGTTCTGCAGAGGGAAATTACATTGTAACGCGAACATTTACGGCCGAAGATGCATGTGGAAATGCAACGAGTGCGACTCAAACGATTACAATTATAGATACGACCTCTCCAGGACTTACCATCCCCGCTGATTACACTGCTGAGTGTTCCGACGCTCATCCGATGGAAGATGCTTCGGCTTCAGACAATTGCGGAGTGGTGACGATTGACCTCGTAGAAACAACGGTCAATGGGGCTTGCGCAGGTGAGTTCACCATTACACGTGCCTTTACAGCGACGGATGATGCCGGAAATTCGACTTCAGAAACGCAGACGATCACAATCATTGACACGACTGCTCCTGTTCTTACAATCCCAGCTGATTATACAGCTGAGTGTTCAGAGACTCACCCAATGAACGATGCTACGGCTACTGACAACTGTGGAGAGATCACGATCGACTTAGTTGAGACTACGATGTTTGGAACTTGCGCAGGTGAGTACACTGTAACACGTGAATTTACCGCTACTGACGAATGTGGCAACGCCACTTCAGCAACTCAGACGATTTCCATTGTTGATACAACATCACCAATTCTAACGATCCCAGCTGATTACACAGCTGAATGTTCAGACGATCATCCCATGTTGGGAGCTACGGCCACTGACAACTGTGGAGAGGTGACGGTTGCTGTCGTTGAGACTACGATCCCTGGCGTTTGTGCTGGAAATTACAGCATCACCCGTATGTTTACTGCAACTGATGATTGTGGCAACGCGACTTCAGCAATTCAGACGATTGCCATTGTTGATACAACTTTACCAATTCTTACGATCCCAGCGGATTACACCGCTGAGTGTTCTGAGGACCATCCCATGTTGGGGGCTACGGCAACTGACAACTGTGGAGAGGTGACAATCACTGTCGTTGAGACCACGATCGCTGGCGTTTGTGCTGGTGATTACAGCATCACACGCGCGTTTACTGCGACTGATGAATGTGGCAACGCGACTTCAGCAACTCAGACGATTGCCATTATCGATACAACATCTCCAATTCTAACGATCCCATCGGATTACTCAGCTGAGTGTTCAAACAACCACCCAATGTTGGAGGCAACTGCTACTGACAACTGTGGAGTGGTGACGATTACTGTCGTTGAGACGACGATCGCTGGCGTTTGTGCTGGTGATTACAGCATCACTCGTGCGTTTACTGCGACTGATGACTGTGGCAACGCGACCTCAGCAACTCAGACAATTTCCATTGTTGATACAACCGCTCCCGTACTCAGTATCCCAGCGGATTACACTGCTGAGTGTTCAGATGATCAGCCCATGTTGGAGGCTACTGCTACTGACAACTGTGGAGAGATCACAATCGACTTAGTTGAGACTACGATGTTTGGAACTTGCGCCGGTGAGTATACTGTAACACGTGAATTTACCGCTACTGACGAATGTGGCAACGCCACTTCAGCAACTCAGACGATTTCCATTGTTGATACAACATCACCAATTCTAACGATCCCAGCTGATTACACAGCTGAATGTTCAGACGATCATCCCATGTTGGGAGCTACGGCCACTGACAACTGTGGAGAGGTGACGGTTGCTGTCGTTGAGACTACGATCCCTGGCGTTTGTGCTGGAAATTACAGCATCACCCGTATGTTTACTGCAACTGATGATTGTGGCAACGCGACTTCAGCAATTCAGACGATTGCCATTGTTGATACAACTTTACCAATTCTTACGATCCCAGCGGATTACACCGCTGAGTGTTCTGAGGACCATCCCATGTTGGGGGCTACGGCAACTGACAACTGTGGAGAGGTGACAATCACTGTCGTTGAGACCACGATCGCTGGCGTTTGTGCTGGTGATTACAGCATCACACGCGCGTTTACTGCGACTGATGAATGTGGCAACGCGACTTCAGCAACTCAGACGATTGCCATTATCGATACAACATCTCCAATTCTAACGATCCCATCGGATTACTCAGCTGAGTGTTCAAACAACCACCCAATGTTGGAGGCAACTGCTACTGACAACTGTGGAGTGGTGACGATTACTGTCGTTGAGACGACGATCGCTGGCGTTTGTGCTGGTGATTACAGCATCACTCGTGCGTTTACTGCGACTGATGACTGTGGCAACGCGACCTCAGCAACTCAGACAATTTCCATTGTTGATACAACCGCTCCCGTACTCAGTATCCCAGCGGATTACACTGCTGAGTGTTCAGATGATCAGCCCATGTTGGAGGCTACTGCTACTGACAACTGTGGAGTGGTGACGATCACTGTCATTGAGACAACGATTGCTGGTGTTTGTGCTGGTGATTACAGTATTACCCGTGCGTTTACTGCGACTGATGACTGTGGCAACGTAGCTTCAGCTACTCAAACAATTACGAGTATCGACACGACTGCCCCATCTTTAATTGCGCCAGAAAATCTCAGCTTATCGTGTCTTGATTCTAACGATTTCGGAACACCTACATCAAGTGATTTTTGTTCAGATGTTGTACTTACGATTGTTTCTGACACCACTTTGGGGGCTTGCCCAGCACAGTATATGATCACACGCACATTTGTTGCATCAGACAATTGTGGAAATAGCGCAACAGCTTCTCAAACAATTGAATATTCTGACATGACGCCACCTTCTTTCGGTTCCACTGAATCTTATTTAGAAATTGCATGTTCTGAAGAAGCTTTATTAGACGCTGAAGCATTTGATTCTTGCAGCGATGTCTCAGAGCTTACATACATAGATAACTTCGGATCGGGGGGATGCATGTCTCCAACGTCCAACATCGTACGTGTTTTGACCGCCGTTGACGCATGTGGGAATGTCGCATCTATGGAACAGACAATACAGTTTATTGATACTGTGGCGCCAATATTCACTTACATGCCATCAGACACAGCCATTGACTGTAGTACAGATTATCCATTTGACTTCCCCGAAATCACGGATGGGTGCAGTGATGTAAATCTAGAGTATACACTTGACACTATTTCTATGAATGCATCTAACGACTATACCGTAAGTGTTTTATGGACAGCAACAGATGGATGTGGAAATGAGAAAACGGTGAGTCAATTGATTTCTGTGAGCGATACCGAGGCGCCCATTTTTACCCAAGCCCCCAATCTGCCTGCATATTTAGAAATAGGCACCCCCCTACCCTCATGCAATACGTTGGAGTGGACCGCCAGTGACAATTGTTATGCTTCCAACAAAATCATTTTCGATTGCTCTCTAGATACCGTATTTACAGACAATGGCCCCTGCATTGGACCTTATGAAATTCATTATGCATATAGCATTTCTGATCCTTCTGGAAATACCTCTGAATTTTCCCATGTCATCACAATGACCGATTTAGCTCCACCTGTTTGGATCTCGATACCTGAGAATGCTACGGCGGCTTGTGATGAAGAAATAATTTGGGAAGAGCCTGTCGCAAATGGAGTGAATGATCTCTTGTGGGAAATTACAATTGACACTGTCCCAGGCCTATGTCAAAACGCATATGAACTTGTCAGAACGATGACACCTATGGATGGTTGTGGTATTACAGGTGACACGCACACGAACTCCATCTTTGTCTCAGATGAGATTTCTCCTGTATTCATTGGAGTACCGACAGATCTATCACTTTCTTGTGAAGACGAGATTCCTCTGATGGATATTTCAGCCATTGACAATTGCACCGCAGATGTACTTGTGTCTGACTCCACATTCATAAGTCCCGGAACGTGCGAAGGGAACTATGTCATATTGCACGAATTAATCGCTGAAGACCTTTGTGGAAACACAACAATGGCATCATATACCATTTCAATAACAGATACTTTGGCGCCTGTTTTCATCACCTCTCCTGAAGATTTAGTGCTCGAACTTGGAGATGAAGTCCTTGCCTGCAATGAAGCTGAAATTCAAATCGAAGACAATTGTAGTTCTGTGGATTGGACGTGTGAAGAAATGATTGAACCCGGCTCGTGTCTGGGTGAATCGACTCACCTTCGAACCTATACAGCTTCTGATGCATGTGGAAACCAGTCCGTTGCGACTCAAGTTGTTTTGATTCTTGATACGACAGCCCCTGAGTTCACCTTTTTCCCATCTAACCTTACACTTCCTTGCGATGGTGACACACTTCCATTGAATACAAATATCTTGTCTGGGTATGATTTGGGGTCACCAGACTCTCTAACGTACACTTTTGAAGGCTTAACCACTGGTGGGGATGATTGTTATATTGAAAACATGAGGGTTTACAGAGTCTCTGATGATTGTGGGAATTATGTTGATTCAACACATGTAACGCTGTTAATTGACACCGTGGCTCCTACGTTGAATACACCTTTAGAAGACCTGAGTTTCACATGCCTATATGACATGAGTCCATGTGATGTCGATCAATTAGACATCAGTGACAATTGCAACATCACAACTTCTTCATGTACAGATCTAAATCTTGAGGGAGACTGTGACAATGAACCATGTACGATTGAACGCATATATACAATTGCCGACCTTTGTGGAAATTCATTGGAAATCTCTCAAATCATCTCTATTACGGCATCACCTACAGACTCACTCTGTGATACTTCGATCGCAATAGAGGAACCGTCCATGTTTACATCTAATCAACCCTCTTGTATTCCTTACCCTAACCCAATCCGAGCTTCCTCACAAGGCGGAAGTATCAACTTACTCAACTGTCCTGACATGACAGAGTGGGTTTTATTAAACAGCCTAGGTAAAGTTGTGGCACATGGTCAGTCAAGTACGATACAAGTGAACAACCTCACTCAAGGCTTGTACTTTTTACGCGCAAATGGGTATGGTACACAAAGAATTGTCGTGCTGAAATAATCAACCTACTGACAGTTGAAGCTTCACGGTGAATCGCATGCAAAAAAACAAGGGTGTTATCTAAAAGAGGCACCCTTATATATAGCCATCTCACCTAACTCCTCTTCTATTCTCAGCAACTGATTGTATTTTGCAACTCTATCAGATCGGCTTGCTGATCCTGTCTTAATTTGACCTGTAGATAAAGCCACAGACAAATCTGCAATTATTGTGTCCTCAGTCTCACCACTTCGATGACTCATCACCGAACTGTAACCGGCTTTGTGAGCCATTTCAACAGCGTCCATCGTCTCAGAAAGGGTCCCAATTTGATTTACCTTCACCAGAATAGAATTTGCGATACCCTGTTCAATTCCTTGAGCCAAACGACTCACATTGGTCACAAATAAATCATCGCCCACCAATTGTATATCCTTTCCCAGTCTATCCGTTAAGAGCTTCCATGAGCTCCAATCGTCCTCATCCAAACCATCTTCAATACTCACTATAGGGTATTTCTTACTCCACTTCTCCCAAAAGTCAACCATTGCCTCTCCATTCATCTCCTCACCGGTAGAATCAAAACGGTATATCCCACGTTTTTTATCATAAAACTCAGAGGCTGCAGCATCAAATGCGAGCAAAACATCATCACCTGGCTTATACCCCGCCTTTTCAATTGCTCTTAGTACAAATTCAACACCTTCCTCATTTGAAGCAAGGTTTGGCGCAAAACCACCCTCATCTCCCACATTCGTAGAATGGCCCTTTTCTTTGAGTACATTTTTCAAACTGTGAAAAATTTCTGTACCCATTCTTAATCCTTCAGAAAAAGTATCTGCCCCTACAGGCATCACCATATATTCTTGAATATCTATCTTATTGTCAGCATGTGAGCCTCCATTCAAAATATTCATCATAGGAACAGGCATCGTTCCAACATTTGAGCCGCCTATATATCTGTAAAGTGGTTGCCTCACAGATTCAGCTGCAGCCTTCGCCACTGCAAGTGAAACACCTAAGATTGCGTTCGCCCCCAGATTCCCTTTATTCTCAGTCCCATCTATATCAATCATCACTTGATCTATCAAGCGTTGTTCAGTTACATCAAGTCCGTTCAATTCATCGTTGAGGATTGTATTCACATGATCAACCGCACGTGAAACACCTTTCCCCATCCATCGATTTCCTCCATCTCTAAGCTCTACGGCTTCATGTATTCCAGTAGAAGCTCCTGACGGCACTGCTGCACGTCCAAAGGCACCCTCACTGGTCACCACTTCAACCTCTAATGTTGGATTCCCCCTAGAATCAAGAATTTGTCTTGCATGAATTAGTTCAATATTGCTCATTTTATACTGTTATGTGTTTTGAAACGCGAATGTATTCAATAAATTCATCAAACAAATACCTGCTATCGTGTGGTCCGGCAGATGCCTCTGGGTGATACTGAACACTGAAAACTGGCAATCCCTTCAATCGGATGCCTGCGATAGAATTGTCATTGAGGTGGAGATGGGTTATTTCAATATCAGCATTCTCATTCATAGAATCATGACTGACCACAAAACCATGATTTTGTGATGTTATTTCGCATGTTCCAGAAATTAAATTTTTCACTGGATGGTTTACACCTCTGTGGCCATTAAACATTTTTTCAGTCTTCAAGCCTTGACTCAAAGAAAGCAATTGATGTCCCAAACATATTCCGAAAATGGGTGTTTCGCTGTGGACCAACTTCTTCACCTCATCGATTACAGTAGGCATCGCGGAAGGGTCACCAGGGCCATTAGATAGCATGATACCATCTGGATCCCAAGCCAATATCTGTTCAGACGATGTGTTCCATGGGAATACCCTCACTTTACATCCTCTTTGTTCTAAACATTTTGCAATGCTTCGTTTGAAACCAAAATCTAAGAGGGCAACTTTGTGCTCTCCTTCAGTACAGAAATCGTACGGCTCAACAACCGAAACCTCACTACTAAGTTCTAAACCATCCATAGATGGCACATCAGAAAGTTGGGATTTCAACTTATTTAAATCGAACTCTTCGCTTGATATAATCGAGTTCATCGCACCATTTTCTCTGATATGTCGAACAAGGGCTCTTGTATCAACATCACTGATACCGACAAGACCGTTTTTCACGAGGTCATCCTGTAATGTTCCAGAACCAGAAGGTCTACTCGCAATTGTTGAGAAATTCCTCACTATCAATCCTGCAATTCTCACTCCACTTGACTCACCTTCTTCATCATGAACACCATAATTGCCAATATGTGCAGTTGCCATAACCAGCATTTGTTTGTGATAGCTTGGGTCAGTAAAAATCTCCTGATACCCATACATTCCAGTATTAAAGGCTATTTCACCAGCAGAAGTACCTATGGCACCTAATGCTTTTCCATAAAAAACGGTTCCATCATCCAACAAGAGTATGGCGGGTGATTCTGTTCGACGTAATCCTTGCATGATTCAAAGGTACTTATAGTATGAAACTATTTGATTCTTTTTTATCCTTAAAAGACACTAATTTATAAACGCACAAAGGGCATCCTATGGATGCCCTTTGTAATAATATCTATACTATAATCAGTCTTCTTTTTTATCTTCTTCTGAAGCTTCTTCAGCAGCAGGTGCTTCTTCAGCAGCAGGAGCTTCTTCAGCAGCAGGAGCTTCTTCAGCAGC
>CAWVRV010000021.1:0-30741 GCA_963932755.1 uncultured Flavobacteriales bacterium
CTCGCGCATCACACCGTCAACGGTTGCAACATTCGTGGCGGTGACATGATTGCTTCGGGAACCATTTCGGGGCCTGAAGAAGGGTCTTTCGGGTCAATGTTGGAAATCTCTTGGAAAGGCACCAAGCCTGTCCCTATGCCTGACGGCACAGAACGCCGTTTCATCAACGACGGGGATACCGTCAAAATGAGAGGCTCAAATGGCACGATCGGTTTCGGGGAAGTTTCGGGGGAACTGCTTCCTGCGCTTTAATCATTTCGAATTAAAACAACCTCTTCCAAGACTTCATGAAGTAGAGGTAGTATCCATTTTTTAAACATGCGTTAAGTAGGAACAGCCTGTGCCTTAAGATGCGCATTCTGCTGTACAAACCGGGTTTCAAATCATATTTCTTTTGGAGTTGAGCGATGTTTTCAATCGCCTTAAACTGGCTTTCAATTTTGATGCGGTTTAAAGAAGATCCGATAGATCCAGAAGTCGCATCGGGCACATTGTAGTGGGCAGTAACTACGTTTGAAAACGTATATCTCTCTGATTTGATAATGCATTCATTGCTGAACTCCCAATCATCATTGGAGAGGTTGTCTTCGTTCCATCTGATGTTTTTCTCTTCGATGAAGGCTCTTGAGACAAGTGCGCACATCGTTTGGAAAGGGAATTGAAAAGCACCCTTGTTGGGGTGAGGTGCTTCTCCCCAGAATCGATCAACCATCCCCCCCTTTTCCAAATGCTGAGCTCGACTCACTGCGAAATCGAATGTATTTGACTTGAAAATCTGAAGATCATGCTCAAGTTTGTTGGGGAGTAGAATGTCATCGGAATCAAACCACAAAACATATTCATTTTGAGTGTTCCCGAATCCATAATTTCTCGCTGCAGGCGCTCCTGTTCCCTTTGAGTCAATGAGTTTGATCGGACCCTTGTATGCAGCGCATATTTGTGCAATGTCATTTCTATCCTCGGGTGAAGAATGGTCATTCACGACCGTTACTTCAAACTCTTGATGGGTCTGGCCTTCTAGCGATTTAAGGGCGCGACCTAATTTTGATGGCCGCCCTTTTACAGGAACAATGACGTCAATCATTTTGTGTAATTAATGCCTCCAGTACAGCCTCTCCTTTTGGAATAATCTCATGGAATTCTCTAATCCTAGAAGCAGCCTTTTCGCCAACAGCCTCCCAGTTCTCTCTGTCCTTCCACCATCTTTCAAGAGCGTTTAAGACATAAGAAAGAGAAGCAGCTTCGGCGATGTATCCATTTTCTCCATCAGTGATGATTTCTGCGGGACCTCCCACGTCAGTCGCCACCACAACTCGTCCTCTCATCATCGCTTCCTGTATCACCAATGGTAAGCCCTCGTTAAAAGATGTGGATATGAGCGTAGAATTTTGATTCCAGATCTGCTCAATGTCATCAACCCACCCGTGAATTTTAAATTTACCCCCAACGCCAAATTTCTCAATCAACAGTTTAATTTCCTCTTCATGAACACCCTCTCCATAGACATTGATCACAAGCTTCCTGTCAGCCCAATCCCTTTGAGCCATCGCCTGGATAAGCAGACCCAATCCCTTCACTCTGAGATCTGCCGTTCCAATAAATGCAGCCTTTACAACATCGGACGTCGGTAGTTTGGTGGCTTCAGATTTCACAATTGGATTGGCAACCAGTGACGCATTGTTAAATGTCATCCCAAGTTGCCTTTCAGCTTGTTCCTGAATTCTAGAGCTTACAAAAAATACTTTGACGGCACCTTGTACAAGATTTCCTACAATGTTCAGATTTCCTTTTTCGAAAACCCAATTCTCGGTGTTGTTTTGAATGATGATCACATAAGGCTTGGAGATATTTTTGATCTGTATCTGATTTCTACGAATCCCTAGTTCAGCTAAGCCGCCACAACTGATGACATACGCATCGGGTTCTGGTCCTCTGAAAAACGTGTTGTACCTCCATCCAATCAGTTTTTCTTGTATTCTGCCAATGATTTTTTTCTGAATGCTATTCCCAGTGAAGCTGGGACGGGAGTGGACCTTCACATTGGAATTCTTAAAAAGATTTGCGGTCTCTATAAATTCTGAGTGAAAGACAGAAACGACAACATCATGGTTTTGAACAGCTGCCTTTTTTGCAAGCCCCCTCCAAAGTTTTTCAGATCCTCCTCTAAATGAAGAAGTATTTAATGTCAGAAACCCTAATTTCATTGGTCAAAAATAAGATTTTATTGCGGTACTTTAGGATCTATTATTAAACGATCATTAATAAGTGAAGATACTTTTCTTAACAGACGGTCTAGCTCCATTCGTAATAGGCGGGATGCAACAACATTCTACCATGATGGTAAAGCATCTTGCGCCACTCGTAGAAGAGATTACTGTGATGCATTGTGGTTATCGAAACGAATCACCTGCTTCAGATAGTGATGTGATAGGAGTTTTAGGTGCCCCCTCAAATGTGAGTGTTATTGGATCGATCTTTAAAGACCATTCATCTTTTCCAGGTCACTATGTTAGGGCAAGCAAGAAGTATAGTTTGAATCTTTACAATACGATAAGCAACGACCTTTCTTCCTTCGATGTGTTGTATGCTCAAGGATTCACAGGTTATGCCTTTATTGGGAAACATAAGAAACTGGTGACAAATCTACATGGCCTGAATATGTTTCAGAAATCATTTACAGTTATGGAGATGCTGGAGAAAAGAATCCTTAGATCCATTTCCAAACACATTCTGGTGAATTCAGATTATAGTATATCATTGGGTGGGATTTTGACAGAGATATTGATGAAATTAGGAGTAAAGAAAATCATTGTTTGTCCCAATGGTATAGAGCATAGATATATTCTGGAATCGCGCACAAAGAATGAAGGGGGATTAATGTTTCTTTTTATAGGTAGAAATGACAAAGCGAAAGGTTTTTCGATGTTATTGGAAGCATTAAAGATGATAAAAACAGCAAAAAACGTACGGGTCATTGGTCCTTTGCCTGAAAATAAGATAAGACCACATCTCATTACTTATTTGGGAGAGATAAAATCTAAAGACCAGATTTTTGAATTAATAGATACATCAGATGTCTTAGTTGTTCCTAGTTTATCAGAAGGGATGCCAACAGTAATTCTTGAAGCTATGGCAAGAGGTAAAGCTGTAATTGCAACAGATGTTGGGGCAGTTTCAGAATTAGTCAGTGAAGAAAATGGGGTATTGATACAGGCTGGAAGTGTCGAGGAGCTTTCTAATGCGCTCACAAGGATTTCGAAGGATGACCTTCATAGGGCTGAAATGTTCTCAATTCAAAAAGCAAAAAACTTAACTTGGGAAAGGGTTATAGGAAATCTACTTAAAGAACTTATATAATTTAAAGAGGAGTTTTAAAGGAAGCGTGGTTTTAAAAAACAAAAGTGAAAGTGAAACTAATCTGACCCTCCAAATCTTCACCCTCATGAGATCTCCCCAGAATCCTTTGTAAAGCGATTTGCGCAACCCTTCTTTCACCCTTAATGGCGCAAATACATTGTTAAGCCGGAATGCTGCAGCAGATTGATTTGAGAAAAATTCTTTTCTTGTTTCAATAAAATGAGCTGAAACATCAGGACAGTAAAACCGGTCCCCAGATTTGGTCCCAACATCTTCCCAATGAATGTGTACAAGAACCTCATCAATCATCTCAAATTCACAACCCTTTTTTTCAAGTGAAAGCAGGAAGTCATAATCTTGGTGTCTTCTGAGGGTTGTGTCAAAGAGACATTGAATGAATACAGATCTAGCGCCAAAGAGTGATGGCGTCGGCATAAATCCGCCCCTTACAAATAGATAGTCTGCAACTTTCTCCCCTTGTTCTATAGCCTGAGCTGGAAGTGGCTCCTGAGGATTCTTATCTACCCCGTAGTGGATGACAGACTTTGTATATGAGACCAGGTGCTTGCTTTTATTTTTATGAAACTCTACTTGCTTTTCTAGCTTGTTATTCTCCCATTCATCATCAGAATCGAGAAATGCGATGTATTCCCCTTTTGCAGCGAGCATGCCAATATTTCGCACGGCTCCACCCCCGAGGTTTTGTTTCTGAAATACAACTTGAATTCTTTGATCATCTAATCTCAAAATTAACTCACTCAGAAGCTGACGTTCTTGTTGTGAGCTTCCATCATCAACAATTAATAATTCCCAATTCTCATAGGTCTGATTGATGACCGATATGAGTGTGCGCTCAACAAAAGCTGATCTATTGTAGATAGGGATAATGACGGATACAAGTGTGTTTGAGTTTTCCACGTTTAAAAACTTGAAGCTTTTTGAATGAAGTAAGATGCAACGGATGTACTTGTAAAAGCCATTTTTGATTCAGTTTCAGTCAGGAAAAATTCCACAATAGGTGGTTTTTTCATCTTTTCAGCAATATTAATGATATCGAATGAAGTCGTTGTGAATCCTCCAAATATATAGTCAGCATTCATTATTAAATCCTTATGCATGCTGAACGAACCGATTAAGTCAACACCCTCCAACAAATTGTAAAAATCTTGACACTCTTTCTCCCTTTTAACCTCACTTGGGTGAAGTGATACCATCACCCGCTCAAGATTGAATTGACGTTTAAATTCTTTGACACGATTCATCAATGATTGTTCTAATTGTAATCGTTCTTTAAAGTCAAAAGGTTTTTTGTCAAAGACACGAAGCCATACACCGCTGCTAATCAGAACACCATATTTCGATTGATTGCTTTTGTCATTTGGGACAGATAAATCATTTCCAGAATGACCTTCTAGAAGTGAAGTTTCGCCAGTTACCTTTAATGAATCAATCAGTTTAAGTTCTTCAAGTTGGTATTTTTGAGACATAGAAAAATGATGACATACAGCTAGGGTTGAATGGTAGGAGAGGGGAGTGTCTGAGCTAATACTTGTTACATTGGGCAGTAGTAATGACACGATCCAATTGTGATTTGCCTGATGAAGCCCATATAGGTAAAGCTGTTTTTTGTCAATACAGAGGCTACAAACATTGACGCATTCATTAAATAAACTGAACCATGTCCAAATATTCGATGACGGCATCATCCTGCGATTTATGATTAGTGTTGCAAGAAAAACGGGGATGAAAGCCAAGATTGAAACAATGAATGGTAGGAATCCAGGGAACCCGTCTGCCATAGATTTGTTGATATAAAAAGCATCTCGATAATCTTCTCCAAGATGAATTCGTCTGGATTTTTCATTGGTTCCGGAGTCGCAAATGATATTCGTCGATTCAATATTATTTGGTATCTTATTTTTGGTTGTTAAGCTATAAATAATATTTTTCAATACATATTTAGAAGATGAAGTGAATTTAATCATACCTGGCAGTCTGAATGAAGGATCACTTAACCTGGTTAGTTCTCTACGTGTGAAAACAATGCGAATTAATTTTAATGCTAATTGTAGATTGACGATCATCGTTTTCAATTCATCTTTTTTGAAAAGAAGCGACGACTTTGTCTCTTGTTTCATCAAGAATACCGCCATTAAATAAGATGAGTTCTGCAAATTCTTTGAATACTCCCTCTCCACCTTTATGTTTGAGAGTGACATTAACATGTTTCTTAACATAGGAGCACGCATCTGAGGGAGAAGCTGAGAAACCTACTTTAGAAAGCAGTTTGAGGTCGTTAATTTCATCTCCGATAAAAGCAATGTCTGATAGTGTAATGCCCATCTTGTGCGCAAGAATTTCAGCTGTTTTTGTTTTGTTTTTAACATTCATAAGTAAGATCTCACACTTTAATTTTTTGGCTCGATTCTCTAGCAGTTCATTTTTTTCCCCTGTAATAATACCCCACGGAATACCTGCAGATTTCAGAAGTAATGCTCCAACCCCATCTCGAACATTAAATTTCTTCCCCTCTTCCATGTTGTTGAAATAATACATTCCTCCATCGGTCCAAACCCCATCTATATCTGTTAATACTAGTTTTGGTAATTTAAAAGTTGTCATTTGTAAAATCTTGTTGTAGAATTAATTCATTGCCTTTTACTGCTTTATTAAGCGTTTGGCCAATAATTTTATTTACTTCACCCCATTTGTAACCTGAGCCCGGAGAGAGCATGTGTAGATCATCTTCAACAATTACATGGCTTTTTGGGAGTGATTTATTGTATGCCAATGAACGTTCTAATTTGTGTCGCGCATCATTAACCCCACTTTCAATTTGAATTGATACATTTCCTAAGCTTTGCTCGATAATTCTAATATCTCTAATCATTCTGTTGAGTCCATCTGGGCCAAGTGATCCCTCCTGGTCAGTCCCTTTTAAACTCCGGTCTAAAGTAATATGTTTTTCAATTATTTCTGCGCCTAATGCAACAGCTGCAACAGCTGCAGATATTCCTATTGTATGGTCCGAATATCCAATTCTGTATTTTTTATATTTCTCAGATAACCAAAGTATTGATTTAAGATTTGTGTTTTCAGGTTTGGTTGGATATTCTGAGACACAATGAAGAATACTTAGGTTTTCGTGATATTTTGTGATGAGATGAACGGCCTGTTCTAATTCATCCTCACCAGCCATGCCAGTGCTTATGATTAATGGTATTTTGGTCTCAGATAAAGAGTGAAGTAGTGGGATATTAGTTAAGTCTCTGGAAGCAACTTTAAGATAGTCCGGGGTGAATCCCTTGAGTATAGATAAGCAACTTGGTGAACATAGGGTTTCCACAAAATCAAGTCCTTTATTTTTGGTGTATTGATATATTTCTTTATGTTCGTCATTGTTTAATTCTAAATACGCTCTGTGTTCTCCGTAGGTTTTTCCAAATGAGTGTTTGCTCTTGTATTCAGCCCTGAGCGCAGAATTTGTCAGTTCATGGTTTAAGTCACGCTTAGTTAGCTTTATTGCATTGAGTGGTTGAAGATTTCTGTTGAGTGCTTTATTTACGACTTGTCGAGCTGAGAGATCAATTAGCTTTTTGGCAATCTCTAAAGACCCATTGTGATTTTGGCCTATTTCTCCTATGATGTATGTTGATGTCATTTAATGTTGTTCTTACTTTTATCTATCATAATTTCATAATGATATGGACGTAGAATGTCAATAATTCCATCTATATCTTGTTGCCTTCCTCGAAGTAAATCAAACACTTCTCCACATAGATGATAATCTTCAATAGTGTCGATTGTCAAGCGTACCCTTTTCATTTTATGATTATCATATGGTAATTTTGAGATTAACATGTCGTTTTTGAAATAAAAAACAGTAGTTACATGTTCTTTCATGTAACTGTCCATTAATGTCCACTCTTTTTGAAGGCGTTTAATAGAGAATATCTCACAAAAAAATCCATGATCCGTTAGTATTCCAACTTTGTTATTTACATAGTATGAATAATAATCTCTTTTTTTTGTGTCATCCTCACATCTTTTAATGATGTTTCTTGTTAACTCCATGGATAAAAACGGGTTGTCGCCACAAACACGTATAACGTAATCAATGTCTAAATCTTCCGCTGCTTGAATAAAACGACTCGCAACATCTGTTTCACTTCCTCTTGTGCATGGAATGTTGTACTTACCACAAATTTCGTTGATTTTGTCATCTTTACTGTTAGTACTAGTGGCGACTGAGATTTTATATGACTCAAAATTAATTTGAAGACGGTCAATGATGTGCCCAAGTAAACTAGTCTCATTACCAAATGGCATTGCCATTTTATTAGGCAATCTAGTCGATGACATTCTTGCTTGAATGATGAATCCGATTTTCATGCGAGTGCGTCTAAAGCTTTAATAATTCGTTGATCCACTAAAGAGTTAATGTCAAATTCTTTAAAATCCTGCCAAGGACCAGTTTCGAGGTTTTGATTATACCATTCAATGATCAGATTAGAATTAATTTTTGTGAGGTCAATATGGACACCAAGATTATTTCGAATCAGAAATTCTGAAACGTCGCCTTCATTTGATAACAGTATTATTGGTACTCTTAATGCTGCAGCCTCTATGATTTTAGTATTTATTGCATAATTCAGTTTAGGTGAAACATAACTGCATGCAAAATCTGCATTTAGAATTTCTTGTTTTATTGCATCTGATTTTATGACACCAAGAAATGAACAGTCTGTTATTTTTGACACTTTGTCAATTGTCTGGGGGCTCCAATCACCAATAATTGTCCAATGAGGCAATGGCTGATTGTTCTGTTCAAATTGTGTATTTAGATTTTTAATAAATTTGACAAAACTCTCCTCGCCATCTCTATAGAGCGTTCCCGCAAATACAATGTGCATCTGATCTTTTGAACTTCTTTTATTTAATGGTGTGATATGTTTTGACTCCATTTTGAGATGGGCACCATTTGGAACCCAACTTATATTGTTGTTGTTATATTTTCGAAGAGCAATTTCAGCATCTTTTGCATGAACAAATAAGACCAAATCGGCATTATTAATGGAATAACTTTCAAAATATTCTTCTTCTTTAATTACCCTTTCTGAAGATGTTGAAAAGTATGACAGCTTGTTATTTGACCACGGATCTCGAATGTCTAAGATTAGTTTAGGCTTTTTGCCTTCATATTCAGCGAGGTATTTACTGATGTAATACCCCCATCTAAAAGGAGCACATGATACAATAATATAATCGACCTCATTATCTATATCCTGTTGAACAGAAGTGATAATTTCTTGTTTCAGATACGTGACTTCTTCCCAGATACGCCCTTTAATGGTCAGTTTTGCCATGAGCTTTTGCAAATGCCAAACTAGTTGAGAGTCTTTTTCTTTTCTGACCCAAGGGAACAAGCGCTCTTTTTTTTTTTTTAAAAAGGTATAATTTTTTAAATCGGGTATTGGAGAGTCCGGAAATCTTGTTATGATTCGGACTTTATATCCCAAATCAATTAAACGGTTGGCAAACATGTACCATCTTCTACCACCAACGCCTTTATTTGGAGGGTATTTGTAGCAGTATATTGATAAAGTGTTCAAACTAATTATTTACAATGAATTTAAAACTTCAATGACACGCTCCGTTGTAAAACCGTCCCATTTTTCCGGAACAACTCCAGACTTGGGATTTTCAACGGCTTTCACAATGGCCTCGAGATCACATCCCACGAGGTGGTTGGTTCCGATCTCTATGGTGCTGGGTCTTTCTGTGTTCTCGCGAATGGTGATGCAAGGCACCTGACAGAATGTGGTTTCTTCTTGGATGCCGCCAGAGTCGGTCACCACAAATTTTGCGTGTTTGATGAGCTTTTGAAAATCGAAATACCCCATCGGTTCTCCAATGATGAGGCCTTCAATGCTTTCGAATTGAGACCACAGTCCCATGGATTCGATGTTTTTTCTTGTTCTTGGATGAACGGGAAAGACGAGGGAGCATTTTTTGGTGAGCTGTTCAAGCATGGTGATGATAAACCATACCCCATCCTCGTTGTCGACGTTCGAAGGTCTGTGCATTGTCACCAAGCCATATTCGCCATTGGTGACTCCAAAATGTCCGAGGATCGAGCTGGCGTCAATGTCAGGTTGGTGCTTGACAAGGGTGTCGATCATCGTGTTGCCGACGAAGATTTTGTTGTCTTCAGATGAAGCGATCAAATTCTCTTCAGCAAGGTTTTCCATGCCCGATTTTTCTGTCACAAAAAAGTAATCAGTCATCCGATCGATTTTGATGCGGTTGACTTCTTCGGGCATGTCCAGATCTCTGCTTCGCAGACCTGACTCAAGGTGGGCGATTTTCACTCCTTTTTCCTGAGCAGCAAGCGCTCCTGCTAGCGAAGAGTTGACATCGCCAGGCACCATCACGACATCAGGCTTGATCTCTTCGATGAGGTTCCCCAGGTCAATGATCATATTCGCGAAATGTTCTGAAGGCTCCCCTCTTAAACTTAAAAAGTGGTCTGGATGTAACTTGAATTGTTCAAGAAACACACCTGACATCTCCCTGTCATAATGTTGGCCAGTATGAACGATCTCGACAGCAAAGCCTTCTGTTTTTTCAGCGACCTCTTTAAATCGAGTGACCTTGATGAAGTTAGGTCTGGTACCTATGACGATGAGTAGTTTCATTGGGACTTGGTTTGATTCAAAACTACTATGTTTTCTGCAACTTCTGCCCAAATATCAGGACTAATGCAATGGGATATGCGATGGCTTTCTTCCCCCATTTGAAACAGGTCATCGTCACTCAAGGCATACAATCTTTTTAAACGATGGACAAGTCCCACCTTATCAGTACTTGAATAGGACCAACCATTCACACCTTCTGAGACAAACGTTGTTGCAGCTCCCACAGCATCGCTGGTGATCAGGGGTAGTCCTGCCGCAGCCATTTCGTGTAGGACGACACCCCACGGCTCGAAGAGACTAGGGATCACAAACGCAGTAGCATCCAGAATCAAAGGCTCAAGCTCCGCAGGTTGTAAAAATCCATGATGAAACACTTTTTCATGTTTCAGTCGGGCATCAAACTTCTCTCCTGTGCCCACGCAATGGAGTTCCCACATGGGGTTTTCCTGATGAAGCGAAAGAAAAGCCTCCCAAAGCAATCCCAATCCCTTTTGATCTACGTATCTGCCGATGTAAAGCAACTTTTTATTGATGTTTTTTGACATCTTTCTTTTGTCGTGGATTTCATTGAATCGGTGTGTGTCGGCACTGTAAAATCCTGCAAATATGTTTGAGTCAATGAACCCCATTTTACGGGCATATTTCTTTTGTTCTTCACCTGGAACCCATGCCACGTTGAAATGTCTTTTGATGAACCACGGTGAACTCAAGGCGACCAACTTTTGTTTAAGGCTCCCAGTCCATTTGTTGTCCATGGTGAGTATGACAGGGATTGAAGTGACATACGTTCTGGCGATGGCCAAATAATCCTCGTCCATCCATCCTGACACAAAAATTCCGTCGGGTGAAATCTCGGCGACACGTGATGCGATGTCTTCACGGCTCATATTCGATCGACTGACCAAGTGAACCGGTCCCTCGGCAGGCAGTTCAAAAGGGGCTTCGGATTTCACGGGCCAATGCACAACTGTCAAACGTATGTTGTCCTTTGTCCCAAGGGCTTCCAAACACGTGAGTACATATCCAGCAAGTTCTGTGTAGAGAAAAACAATGTTTAAAACAGGGCGATTTTCACTCATTCGATCACACGAGATTTTATTTTTTCCGCTGGATTTCCTCTGTTGATGGAATAGGCTTCAAGGTTTTTTGAGGCGATTGACCCCACCGTGAGAACAGCATGAGAGCCGCATGTAACCCCAGGTGTAACGATGCTTTTTGCACCCAACCATACACCGTCTTCCAACCTAATTTCTTCCACGGTTAAATCAAAACCCGACACAGAGAAATTGTGATTCCCACACAGCAACATCACCCCTTGAGAGAGGCAACAATTTGCACCAATCTCTACATGGCCCAAATTGTCAATCCACACTCCTTCTCCAATCCAACTGTGATTTCCCACACCGAGCATCCACGGATATTTGATGTTTACTTTGGGCTTAAGGATGACACCTTTTCCGATTTTTGCCCCAAAAATTCTGAGAAGCATTCTCTTCAACGAGTTGGGAAAAGGCACGGAAGTATTGAAAAACAAAACATTCACGACGTACCACAGGCTTCTTTTTGCCATCGAGCCAGGTTGGTATGACGTGTTGTCAAATTCTTTGAGTTCTGTTTTTTTCATGCCACAACCTAGTTGGGTGCTTCTAGTTTCAACAAGGTATCACATTGAGAGGCAAGTTCTTCATCGTGGGTCACGAGAACAACGGTGACGCCTTTTGCAGCTTGTTCTTTTAAGATCGAAAGAATGATGCCACGCATCCCTACATCAAGCGCGCTCGTTGCTTCATCAAGGATCAGCACGGGTCTGTTGATTTGCAAAGCCCTCAGTATGGCCAGCCGCTGTTGCTCTCCACCACTGAGGTTTTTTCCTCCCTCACTTAAAATAAATTCTAAGGGGTTGCTGCCCAGACATTGATTCAGTTGTAACCTGTCGATGAGTTCCAAGACTTTGATTGCGTCGACCTTGACCCCTGGCACCCTTAAGGTGAGATTTTCCAAAACAGTGCCGCTAAAAAGAAAAGGATGTTGAGACAGATATGCTGTTTGGCTTAAATGTTCTGTCTTTGGCAAGACGTCCCCAGTAGGTTTTTCAATGAATGATATGGATCCCTGTTCAGGGGCGTGAATGCCCATCAAAGCGTTGATTAAAGTGCTTTTCCCGCATCCAGAAGGCCCTACAATGGCATTTATTTTCCCAGAGGCAAATTTGAAATTTACTTTTTCCAAAACCATCCGATCTAAGTTGGCGTAGCCCAGACTTACTTCTGACACCTCAATGTTTAAAGCGCTTCTGAGTGTGTCTTTTTTGAGATGAGCACTGTCTGCTTGAGATTCCTCACTTCCTAATTCCATTGCCTCGAGGACATACGCTTGGCTTTGCATGTTAATGATGGTGGCATTCAGACGAGACATCGAAGGCATGATGCGATAGGCGCTTAGTGCCAAAAGGGAAAGCAGTTCAAAGAATCCTTCGCCAAACCCCGTCATCAGAATGCTAATGATGATTGCCGCTGACAATGATGCTACTGCCAGAACCTCGTACAGTTTGCTGGGTACAAAATTGATGACGGTTGTGTTTCCCATCACCCTAAAAACCTGCCGCACATCTTTGAGGTATTCATCTTTCATCGTCTTCACCGCTCGGAAAGTTATGAGTTCCAGAAACCCATTGATTGAATTGGAGATCAAGGTGTTGGTTCTTGGAGAGAGCCTATTGAGTGTCTCGCTGTAGGAACCAAGTTTGTTTTTTGTAAAACCTCGAATAATCACAATCCCTACAATTAGAATGAGCGCAAGACCAGAAAACACCCACGGATTGTAGATGAGTAGTCCCACACCGATGATGACCACAATCAAACTCTCATTGATGAGAAGGAGTGAGCCGATGATGAAATTTCGAGCCAGATTTATAGGCCAACTGTTGATTTGGCTCAAGATCTTCCCGGATTCTTGAGATCTCATTTTTTCAAGGGACTTGGCGAAGTGGTAGTCCCACATGTTGCCCGAAATTCTGTGGGCTACCGAGAAAGAAAATCGGGCTTGAAAGAAGTTAATCATCAATCCGAAAAGAGCTTTGAATAAGAAAGCCCCAGACATCGTTGCACAGAGTAGAATCAGGAAGTCTTGTTCGGTCTCTATGCCGATGTGATGACTTAGTGCAAAAGCATCTGCAAGAAAGGCATTGGTGGAAATAACGGAAGGATTGACAACCAATCCGATGACCGGGATCACCACAGCGAGTCCCAGGAGGTCAACGAAGCTGTTGACGACAATCCCTGAAAGCAAAAGTCCAGATTTCTTTCTCTCCTCCTTTGAAAGCAGTGCAAAAACCCGAACAACAAACGCAGCGATGGTGTTTTTCTTGGCGTTCTCTTTGGTATTGGTTTTTGACGTAGGCAAAATAAACAGGTGTTTATACCAAATTCGAAATCAATGTCTCGACGGTGATGCCATCCGCTTCAGCTTTGTAATTGGGAACGATTCTGTGACGTAGAATCGGAAGCGCTACGGCTTGAACATCTTCAATGTCTGGGCTGTATTTCCCCGCGAGTGCGGCGTGAACTTTGGCCCCCACGACAAGAAATTGAGAAGCCCTGGGTCCAGCTCCCCAACTGATGTATTTGTTGACTTCTTCGGTTGCTTTCTCACGGCCTGGACGTGTTTTGCTGGTGAGGTTTACGGCGTAGTTAAGTACGTTTTCAGCAACGGGCATACGTCTGATGAGCTTTTGATAGTTTAGAATCTCTTCGCCAGAAAGCACAGGAGAAACTTGAGCAGAATGATCACCGGTTGTAAGCTTAACGACATTGAGTTCTTCTTCAAAACTCGGGTAGTCTACCCAGGTATTGAACATGAATCGATCGAGTTGAGCTTCAGGAAGGGGGTAAGTGCCTTCTTGTTCGATGGGGTTTTGAGTTGCGAGAACGAAAAATGGATTTGGCAACGGATATCCTTTTCCATTTACAGTGACGGACTTCTCTTGCATCGCTTCGAGAAGTGCGGCTTGTGTTTTGGGTGGCGTACGGTTGATCTCATCCGCAAGCACGATGTTTGCAAAAAGCGGTCCTTTGACGAACTCGAATTTCCGCGCGTCATTTAGGATCTCAGATCCTGTGATATCTGATGGCATAAGGTCAGGTGTAAACTGAATCCGGTTGAAAGACATGCCCAATGCATCTGAAACGGTCTGTACGAGTAAAGTTTTTGCAAGTCCAGGTACGCCTACAAGGAGACAGTGGCCTCCCGCAAGAATTGCCATCGTGACTTCTTTCACAACATTCTGTTGTCCTACAATGACTTTCCCAACTTCATCTATAAGTTGTTGATGCTTGACACGCAGATTGTCTAGAGCTTCTTTATCGTTCATTTTTGTTTATCTAATGCAGACCAAATATAAGTCGCATCACTCGACCTACACTCATTTTATAAATTGAGTTATTTTTCTAAGTGGTTTTAGAAAAACAGTCCATGGATATGGGGATTTATCATTCACTTTCCAAGCGTTATAATCTTCAAGATGGGCTTTCAAACGATTCCTTAAAGAAGCATTGCTCAAACCTCCAGCCCTCATTTTCACGAGTGTTCTGGGTAGATAGGTTAACGACAGGTTCTCGGAGTACAGGCTTCTGATCATCCATTCGTAATCCGCAGAGAACTTAAAATTCAGATTAAATCCTCCATGTTGTTTAAAAACGGATTGCCTCACAAAAAGAGATGGATGGGGTGGCATCCATCCGTGTTTGAAATCCCCTTTTGGTCCAGCCTTCCATCTTCGAACAATACGTTCCTCTTTTTCCGGGTCAAAAACCACGAGATCTCCGAAAACAGCCTGAGCATTTGAAGACGTAAATGCGGAGACGACATCTGAGATGACATTTGGGTCGCAGTAGACATCATCGCTATTCAGAAATGCGACAACTTCTCCAGTCGCCATGTCCAGCCCCTTGTTCATGGCATCATACAGTCCGTCATCTTTTTCCGAAACAACATGGTCGGGATTGTGATGACCTCGGACAATTTCCAACGTGCCATCGTTCGAGCCACCGTCAATGACGATGTGTTCGACGGTCACATTTTCTATGACTTGTTCCTCAACAGAATCGAGACATTGAGATATAACATCAGAGGCATTGTAACATACAGTGATGATACTTACCCTAGAGATGTTCACTGCTTCCAATTAATATTGAATTCGCAGTTGTTATAGTCTGATGACAGCCTGATGAATGTGTCAGAGATGTGCTTGTCAATCCACTCATTCATATCCAATGCTCTCATGTTGTTTTCTATTTGGGACTGGAAGAGCGCATAATCATCTTTGGGGTTTGCTCTATGTGCGGCCTTTCTGTCTTCAAGTCGCAGTATCGTCCAAAACCCATCTCCATCATCGTCCACCAATTGAACGGGACTGCTCATTTCTCCTATTTCTAAAGGTTCAAGTAAGAAATACAAATTCGGATCAAGTTCATCGATGCCAAACATGAGCCCGCCGTCACGTGGGTTAACGACCTGACCTTTAGAGTTTTTGGATGATTCACGGGTAGAAAAAGACAAAACATCTCTTTCAAAGGTTGTGCTTCCGGCATTAATCGATGCATAAATCGAGTCTATTTTTGAGTTTAGGTTTTCGAGTGCAAGCGGATTTACTCGAGGTTTCATCAAAACGTGACACGCACTGAATTGTTCTCCTCTTTTGTCTGTAACCCTGACAAAATGGTACCCGAAATCAGATTCAAATACGGGCGAGTATCCATTCAAGGGTGTGTCAAAAACAGCAGCTTCGAATTCTGGAATAAAGACACCGCGCGCGATGTTTTCATAACATCCCCCTTTGTATTTAGATCCAGGGTCCTCCGAATAGCGAGTGGCAGCCAATGTCATGGGAAGTTGTCCTGTAGCAACCAGGTTTCTGATTGAATCAAGCGTTGTGCGAACGGCTTGTTTTTGTCTGTCGGAGATCACCGGTTGTAGAACGATCTCACTGTAGCTTAATTCTTCGGGAATAAGTGGCAGAGAATCTACGGGTGTCTTCTCGAAATATTCGAGAACTTCAGCGGGCGTAGCACGCACTTCTTGGCTGATCGTTTGCTGCATCCTTTGCGCGAGCAATTGATCTAATATAGGCTCCGTAAAATCGGCTTTCCACTGAGCGACAGACTTCCCATACTCCTCTTCAAAAGATTCTACGGATCCCAGCATTTTAATGTAATAAGCGAGACGTCGTTCGATTTCGTCCATGACTTCTCCGTCACTGACTTCTAAACTGTCCAGTCGTGCATTGTGTAAGAGCAGTTTCTCAAAAAGAAGTTCTTCTAAGAAGCCACATTTGTTGCTTTCATCCGCTTCTCCGCCTTCTATTCGTGCTTGAAGTGCTCTGTCCTCGATCGCGCTGTTAAGAATGATTTCATCACCCACTACTGCGATGATTCCATCAAGAAGTTGAAATTCAGAATTCCCAGGCTGTGCGAACAGCGATAGAGAGAATAGAAACGAAAATGTAAATATAGAAATGCCTTGCATGTGGCGAAGTTAGTTCGGTGGGTTTAAGTGGGGATGCTATCTCGTATTATTTCTCCTTGAGCCCAAGCTTCTTTCACAAGATCGTCTCGTAAATCCTCTAGTAATGTGCGCCTTCTCTCCTGAAGAATAAGATCTACAATCCGCTCTCTAGCGATCCCTATGGGGGAGGGGAGGTCTTTAAATTGATGTTCGAGGATTCTTAAAAGATACCTTTTATTGTCATCTGTAAATTCAATCACTTTCCTTTGACGTAATTGATCTTCGACGCGATATATCTGCATCGGAATTTGGTCTAACAAGTCACTTAAAAACCACCAGTAATCAAAATCTAAGGCAAAATGAGCGCCATGTTCTATACACCACTGTTCTAATTTGGGGATGGACAGTGAATCGGATTCCTCAAGCCATGTTCTGACAGAATCTAACTGGGTTTCCTCCCCAGGTAGTTGAACGTAAAGTGCACGCACCACGTGTTCTTGAAGTAGAAAAAGATCGGCGTGATCGTTGTGAAAAGTTTCTATTTCAGTTTCCTCAACGTTGCCATCTAACCGAGATGCGACGTAACGACTTTCAAAATGACTCACGAGCAACGCATTTCTATATGCCGTCACATCTGCCTCAAAATCGTGATTGAATTCAGAAATATTTTTTTCAACCTCTGCCAACAGGACGTGTTCTCTGATCCATCCTTCAATGATGCGCTCTGCCATTAGCGTGCTGTCTTCGATAGACATAGCATCTGGGATTCTTGTGGACAGTCTGTCTAAAGATAGCGTCTCTCCGAATGCTGATATGACGGTTCTTTCATGTGATGTTTCCCTTTCAAAAACCTCACATGACATCACATTTAAACACCCGAAAGCTAAAGTAAAAACCAGAGCCTTACTTGACGTATCCATGTGCCACTAGTCGATTAAGCTGTATAGTACAGCGGTGTTTATTTCGACTTGATACTTACGGCGCAATGACATGATCCACTCTTTTTCAAGATGATCTTGATAGCTCGCAATCACTTGACCTCTTGCTTCTTCCAGTGTTTTAGGTGTGGGTGGAACGAGTTCTCTCACATCAATCAGTACAATGCCCTCTACACCCACTTCGAAAGTCATGAATCTTGGAGCCTTGCTGTCTAAATCAAAAGTCCCATTTGTGAGTGCATAGAAAACGGTGTCGCTCCACGTATTTGCTCCTTCAGGATAAAGTGCGGATTCAATTCGGATTGCAAGAGGTCTATCTCCAATGAGTTCTCTGCGCATCGCCTCAATATCGTCCCCTTTCTTCACGCCTTTCTTGACCTTTTTTGCAAGCTTTGCGTCTTCACAAGTGTACACAGCAATGTCTAACCTTTCTGGCCACATGAATAGCTCTGAGTTGTTTGCATGGTACTCTTCCAGGCCAGATGTATCGCGAACTGCTCTAGACCAAACCTTGTTGTCGGTCAACTCAAACAGAAGAATTCCATCGTGGTACTCCTCAATGAGCAGTCTGAAATCATCGTATTTCTCTTCGAGTCTTTCATCTTCATATGCGAGGAGTTTTTCTTCGACCATTTGTTGTATTAATGATTTTAAGATCATTTCAGCTGGACGATTTAAACCTCTGTTCTTTTGACCATTTGCGTAATTGATAAAATCTCTCACGGTTGTTTTGTTTCCGTCTATAGAAAACAAGGTTCTCCCAAGTTCAGATTTATTGACATTCTCTATGGGATGTCCTTTGTGGAAAACGCTATCTGTTTTACCCACTGAGACGACTAAGTTTGATACACGACGTGACTCTTGAGTGAATCCGTATTCTGACTTCAGTTTATTGAGGAAAGAAGACCGTGTTTTATCTGCGCGGGAATCTCGACTCACCTTCTTTTTAAGTGAATTTCTAACTTCGTCAAAAGACACAAGGCCCTTAAAACCGAGTCGCTTTACAATATGCCATCCATAACTGCTTAGAAAGGGTTCAGAAACATCTCCATTTTGTGCCAAAGCGAACGAAGCGTTTTCAAATTCTTCGACCATTTTACCTGTTCCAAACCAAGGTAAAACACCACCTTTGCTTGCCGATGTTGCATCATCACTGTATTTAAGCGCAAGAGACTCGAATGTTTCTCCGGCGTAAAGGAATTTAGCCACGGCGTCTATCGTCGCCTTGCTGCTCTCTAGCATCGCCTTATCTGTGACGTCAGGAACTCGCACCATGATGTGCGCTACTTGCACTTCTCCTCTCGCATCTCGTCTTCCGTCCACTTTTAAGAAGTGGTAACCAAATCTGGTACGTACAATGTTGCTAATTTCTCCAACGGGAGTAGTGTACGCAGCAACCTCAAAATTATAGATCATCGAGAATGCTGTAAACCAACCCAAATCCCCTCCGTTATCTGTTACCGAAGGGTCATCGCTGCCTCCTTTGCTTTTTGCGACTTCTGTGAAATCTTCACCAGCTTCCACTCGCGCTCTAAGAAGAGAGACCCTTCTCCATGCTCTCATTGTATCTGCAGGAAGAGCTTCGGGATTCACACTGACGAGAATGTGGCTTGCATGAATTTCTTCTTGCTGTCTGTCAAACGCCTCTTGGACCAACTCATCTAACAGATCGATATCTACGAGATAGGGTCTTGCCAATTGTTTTCGGTATCCTGCAAGTTCTTTGATGTAATCTGCGACTGTATCCATCCCTAGATATTCAGCCTCCATCACCTTAAGCTTAAACTTGATAAACAATTCCATATAATCATCGAGAAGCTCACGTGTAATGACACTGTCACGGTTGTTTTTTCCATAAATATGTTTAAAGTCATCTAATGTGACTCCCTCACCACCTACTGAAAGGACGTATTCCTTTTCGCCCCCTTTTTCAATGTCTGTTTGTGCTTGAATCTCAGTAAAACAGCCAATCACCGTATAACAGATGAGGGTAAATATCAAAATAAATTGTTTCATTTTATTGCTTTTTCTTGCGCTTAGCGAATGCTATAATTTGGTGCTTCTCTAGAAATCATGACATCGTGTGGGTGACTTTCTTTCATGCTGGCACTTGTTATTTTAATGAATTGAGACTCTTCTTGTAGGTCGGAAATATTCTTGGCTCCACAATATCCAAGTCCTGCACGAATCCCTCCTGTAATTTGGTGCATGACCTCTTTTACAGATCCTTTGAATGGGACTTGGCCACTTATCCCTTCTGGGACTAGTTTTTTGACATCATCTTCGGTGTCTTGGAAATACCTGTCTTTCGACCCTTTTTCCATGGCTTCAATAGATCCCATTCCACGATACCCTTTAAAACGACGGCCTTCAAAAATAAAAGTTTCGCCAGGGCTTTCGCCGGTTCCTGCGAGCATTGATCCCACCATCACACTGTCGCCACCTCCTGAGAGTGCTTTTACAATATCTCCTGTGTAGCGGACGCCACCATCGGCAATCACGGGCACCCCGGTCCCTTTCAGGGCATTCGCGACATTCATTACAGCCGAAAGCTGCGGAACGCCTACTCCGGCGATGATTCGGGTCGTGCAAATTGATCCAGGTCCCACGCCAACTTTTACGGCATCTGCTCCTGCTTCTACAAGCGCAAGACCCGCCTCAGCGGTTGCGATGTTTCCACAAACGAGATCCACCCCAGGAAAACGTTTTTTGACCTCTTTCACAACGTCAATGACGCCCTTGCTATGTCCGTGAGCTGTGTCAACAATCACAGCATCAACTCCAGCGTCTACAAGTGCTTTAATGCGTTCCATTGTATCAGATGTGACACCTACAGCAGCAGCCACACGCAACTGACCAAATCCATCCTTACATGAATTCGGGAATTCAGTGAGTTTAATAATATCTCTGTACGTGATTAATCCGATCAGCTTGCCATTGTCATCTACAACGGGTAGTTTTTCTATGCGGTGCTCACGGAGGATTTGGGCTGCCTGATCTAAATCAGACCCATCCTTCGTAACGATTAATCCCTCACTAGTCATCACTTCCGCTACAGGACGGGATGGCGTTTTTTCGAATCTCAAATCTCGATTCGTCACGATTCCAACAAGGATGCCTTCTGGACTCACAACAGGAATGCCACCTATCCGTCTCTCACGCATGATTTCCAGTGCATCACCTACGGTTGCATTTTTGTTTAAAGTGATGGGGTCCTGAATCATTCCATTTTCAGACCGTTTCACTTTCCTCACTTCCTTTGCCTGTTGAGCGATTGTCATGTTTTTATGAATAACACCCATGCCCCCTTGTCGTGCCATAGCGATCGCCATTTCACTTTCAGTAACAGTGTCCATGGCGGCTGAAATAATTGGCGTTTTGAGCTCAATATTTCTCGAAAAACGTGATGTTAATTCAGCATCACGTGGAAGCACTTCCGAGTAAGCTGGAACGAGCAATACATCGTCGTAGGTGAGACCTTCGCCGAAGAACTTGGCATCTTTTATAGGCATGTTTTCAGATTGAATCGCGTAACTCGCTTTCCTTCCTGAGAGCGCTTTTGCGCCTACCCTTCGGTCCGCGATTCACGCAAAGGTAAAGAACTACGGCCTAAGAACGTGCACACTTTGGGAAATGACATGCCATTTCCCCGATCCATCTAATACGCGAACAACGACAGTGTATACTCCGTCAGGTACAAGTTCGTTATTTGAGGTTCCATCCCAACAATCATTCGGGGTTTGCGAAGTAAAGATTACATCTCCCCACCGTGAAAGAATGACAAGCTTGTATGTGGCTTCTCCGCTAGATACACCGTCCGAAACAAACCCCAATGTGGATTCCCCAGGTGCCCATGGGAACCAATCGTTGATGTCGTCGTTGTTAGGTGTAAATGCAGTGGGTATCCAAAGCAGAGGGTCTTCGGTCAGACAGACTTGGTTTGAACTAGATCCATTGAGTCCGCCCGTGGAGTTGTTCTCTAAGGCGACTACAGTGTAACAGAAATCTCCGGGCAATTCCGTTAGATCTCCAATGTAATCTTCCGTGTGATAGACGTTCGCACCGTGGGATGTCAGTGGAACAGCAACGCCTAGTCGTGAGGGCGCCCTCAGTATTTCATACGACAATGTTCCGTCAGGAAACGCCTCATATTCAGACCAAATCAGACTGTTTTCAAAAGCATCTTCATCTGAAGAACGCCATCCCTGAAGCAAAATACTTTTCCCAATATTTGAGGTTGTTACAGCCACTTGGCATTCATTGTACACAGAACATCTATAGATGTAACTGCGCACATCAGTCTCAACATCGGGATCCACAAACGTCAATGGGAAACCAAGTGAGCTTGGTAGTGGCTCCAGTATAGGAATCCAAATGCTGTCAGCCTCCACCCATCGTTCGAGCTGGTAGATGCTTATTTCTATCGAAGTGGGGTCAGTTTCGACGAGAATTTCGATCGCTCCATTTGACAAAACAGATGCCCTTTTTAATCTGGGAGATTCTGGAGCGTCAGGATATGAGAATTCAAGTTCAACTTCGCTAGATCGTGCAATCTTCCCTGTTGTTGATTCGGCGACGATGCGGTATTTATACGTACTCGCGACATCTGCTCCCTGGTGAAGGTATGTTCCGTAGCCTGCAACAAGTGTGTCGAGTGTTGTCCAAACCCCATACGAGCCTGAGACTGCATCATAAAGTGAAGCCTGTGCCAAATAGAAATCGACGCCACCTTCTATACCGAGTGGTGCATTCCAGCTTAATTGGGCGCGATCCGTGCAAGGAATTTGGGACACCACTGTAAAAATGGAGGTCGTACACTCCCCCGCCGCATTTGGATTGGGTGACCCGTCGTCATTGATGCACTCGAATACTGCGACTCGATAACTCTCAGGTTCAGAAGAAGCAAGAGAAGTAGGGATGATCGCGGATGATGCATTTGGGTCGTTGATTTGAAGTACTTCCGAAGAACCGGCCCCCGTACATTTATAGATAATGTAACCCAGCGTTTCCCCTGAAACGGGGTAGTCGAAGTGGACTTCTGCAAGTCCCGTGGCTGGATCTACGTCGATATGAGTCGTCACGGGTAAATCAGGGTTTACTACACCTACGACTAAGTCTGTTGCGTTGCTTACGTGGATGTCTGTGCCGTTTGATGCGGTTTGGCGAACGCGGTATATGTTAATGGAGACGCAGGGTCCCGGGTTGTCAATAAACGTTCCTCCCAGTGGGCTGTCAGGAACGATCGCGATGGTGTCCCACACAGCGGTAAATTCATTCAATCGTTCCAAATAGAAAGGACCTCCTGCTCCTTCACCTGAGATCACATGTGGACTGTTCCACACCAAATCCACTTCGTCAGCTCCTGCGCCTACGCTGGCATTTACATGAATCGAACACAGAAAGGGAGATGCAGGAGAATTGTCATTTGTCGTTCCTCCGTCAACAGAAGTGACTTGAACCGCTGTGTAACAATGAGCATACGCATTTGCGTTGTATAAAAAGGAAGGCATGACCCATCCTGTAGGCAAAACACCTGTCTCTAGGTTGGGAGATATTAAATGGGGTGAGGGGCTTAATAGGTTGCCGGGGATGTCAAACACCTTAATCTCATTGTGAATAAATTCCTCCGTAGTGACTGGCGTAAATACATCCCAGTACAATGTCGCATTTCCGGCCGCATTGACATTGTTAACGTGGGTTAGATTAGGTTGAGCATATGCTGTGTTTCCGAGACCCAAACCCAAGAGGGTTATAAGTAAAACCGGTGTTATTTGTCCTATTTTAATAAAACGACGCATGCTATAAATTTACAAAAGCTAAAATTAACCCTGTCTGTTTTTTTAAACGTTATCGACACCCTTGTCTCCATAACCATATCCATCAGTGTATCCTGAACCGTAACTGTAGTATCCATAACGCGCGGCATACTTGCTGTAGTATTTCATAAGGCGTCTGGGTTTAATCCCGTTTAATACAAATGAGGCGTGTTTGAGGTTGTTTTGGTCTAACAACTCCTCAAGGTGTTTGATTCCTCTTCGAGACGATTGCTTCGTATTTGTGACCAAAAGCGCTGTGTCAACATGCTCCATCAGCACAAGGGCGTCACTGATCAGTAAAATCGGAGGTGTATCTAAAATCACATAGTCGTACTCCTTTTTTAACTGTGACAACAGTGGGTCAAGTCTCTCGCTGAGAATTAAATCTGATGCGTTCGGGGGGATGGGGCCCGCTGGGATAATGTCAAGTGTAGGGTAGGGTCCAAGAAGGATGACTTCTGAAACGGTAGATTTTCCTACCAGTAGGTTCGAGATTCCAGCTTTGTTTTTGAGGCCGAAATAATGATGAACTCTTGGTTTGTGGAGATCGAAGTCGACCATGGCCACTTTCTTGCCCGCCTTGGCCAAAATTGACGCGAGATTTGCACTGACAAATGACTTTCCCTCGGACGGGTGTAGCGACGAAACAAGAATGACATTGGCGCCTTCTTTGGCCAGGAGATATTGAAGGTTCGTTCGCAGCGACCTGAACGATTCTGTGACAGATGATCGGTTGTCAGCGCGGACTGCCAATGGATCGTCAATCACCCCTTTGTGATAAGGGACCCCCCCAATGACTGGGAATTGAGCAACCTCCCGGAGTTCTCCTGTGGACTCAATCCTTGCGAAGAAGAACAGACGTATCAACGCAAATAAAACCCCGATCACGAACCCTGCAAGGACATATGTTAGTATCGTCCTTTGTTTGTTGGGACCTACGAGTCCTCCATATCTCGCTCTTTCAATTAAAGAAGCCTCAGGTGTAATGTTTGCCCTTGCGATAATCGTCGTCGCTTTCTGCTCGAGAAGGAACAAAGAAAGTTTCTCGTTCACGGAAAGCTTCCTCTCCATGGCGAGAATGTCTCGCTGGGTTTGAGGCAAGCTCGCCAATCTCACTTCCAAAAGGCGTATCTCCACGCTGAGATCTTTCCTGCGTCCGATTAATGCAAGTCGGAAATCATTGATGTACCCTTTGATTCCCACTCTTATTTGAGACATTGTGGAGTCCAATCTTCGAATCGCAGATGATCCTTCTTTCACGTCTAACAGCAGAGAAGATCGCCGGGCTTGAAGCGTGAAGATTTCACTCATTTGGTCGATCATTAACTTGTCATCCACAAACAAGTATGACGTAGGGGGCAAGTCTCTGTTCGTGGAAGATGAGTTTAAATACGCATTTAAACCATTGAGGGACTCAAGTTGTAAATCCAGTTCACGTCTCTGGCTTTCAAGATCCACCAGCATAGAAAAGTACTGTGCCTGCTCCTTGGATAAATCGATGATGTTCTTTTCGTCTTTGTAAAAATCCACAAGTTGAGCCAGACTATCTGTCATCGACTCGATCTCTAAAAGTTGATTGTCAATGTATTTTTCTGCTTGCAGATTGCTTGCGTGGCGCGCCTCAGCGGTGTAGTCGATATATGTGGAGGAAAGTGTGTCCAAAAAACGCTTTGCGCGCGTGGGGAGGACATCGCGACACGACAGCGTGACAATACTTGTCATCTCAATATTTTCGGCGGAGGTCCGCGCGCGATATTGAGATATCCTTTGATTCCTGTTGTACACCCTAATTCGAAAATGTTGCGATATGGCAGCGTCTAAACTCGACTTGTCGTTTTTTGTTTGAGGATCTAATTGCACCGACATATTCAATCCTTGCGCCGTCACAAGGTCTCCAAACCGAGCTGCGATTTCGACGATGACGCCATCCTTTTCCTCAAATGAAATCGTGTAAGTTGAGGGACTTTTTACAAAGATATCTAGCGACCTCCCGAGCATGTTCGATGAAAAGGATCCGGGCTCGACCTCTATCTGAAGGGCTGAAAACCCTCCAACAGGTAGCTCTTTCAACCTCCCCACTAAAAACAAATCCAAAGGATCATTGATTTTATCGATACTTCGGCCCACCAAATCGTAAGATTTCAGGATCCTGAGTTGATTTCTCGTTTCATCTAAAAAGCTTCCCCACATAGACGTCGCCCGCGCATTGCTCATCCCTTGCAAATCATTCGCGCCTCCTCCTTGATTCAGCAGGATCTCTGATGTTGCATTGTACTGATCGACTTGCTGGTGTGTCACAAGGCGACCGATGCCATAACCCACTACAGCGAGTAACACCATCAACCATCCACTTTTGCCTAAAAGTTTGACATATGGTCGAATGTCTTCAGCAGATACTATATCTTGTCTAGAATTGTTCATATTTGAAGTCCAAAGGTAATCCACCATGTCACATCACAATTACATATCGCGAAACATCTTCGTTTCATTTCTTGCAATCGCCTTTTTATTGGCGTCTTCAATGGGCGTTTCTGCGCAAGAACCAGACGGCCAGTGCTGCGATCCAGACGGGCCCGAAGGCGAGTATGCTTTTATTAATTGTTTTCAATCAAATGCTGGAGTCTACGATAACAATGGCTGTGTAGAAGATCCCGATTGCTCGAACTACAATCCATCCGCCGGTTGTCTAACCATCCCCATCGAAGATGGAATTCCGTTTTTAATCATTGCGGGGGGCGTTTTTGCCTATTACAGGCTTCGTGAGAAAAAGGAACTTGTCGTGACAGAAGCGTAGTAGGTGTGGCTGTATTAAAATTTTTTCTGGGGTGTTTTGTGGCGTACCTGTCGTGGTACGTGCTGTATGAGTTTGTGTTGAAACCCGAGACAACACTTGACGAATGGGTTATGAATCACATGGTGGAGGGAGCGGAGTGGGGCCTCGAAGCTATGGGATTTCATACGGGGACCTTTCCGCAGCCAGTTGGGTATAGTAATAAGGTAGGAGTGTCGGGAACCCCTGGCGTGGAGATTGGCGCCCCGTGCGATGGGTTGTCGTTGTTTGTGCTGTTTGCGATTTTCATCGCATTCTTCCCTGGGCCTGTGAGAAACAAATTGTGGTTTGTCCCGCTTGGGATCATTTTACTCCACGGGGTCAATATTTCCCGCGTCATATCGCTCACCGTCATTCAATCTAAATATCCGGAGTGGCTCGCTTTTAACCACGATTACACCTTCACCGTACTTGTCTATGGTGTGGTGTTCGGATTGTGGGTTGTATGGGCGACCTATTTGGCCTCATTCACAAAGGCCAAATGAAACCGATTGCCCTCCTCATCCTCATGCTCGCCTTCGGGTATGTTCAAGAAAACGCAAAAGTTCGCCTCAATGCCTACCGTGCTGTTGCAGATCATTCTGCGGGGTTTTACGATCTCCCCTCGGAAGGCCGCACTTCTTTGACGCACACAATCGATGTTCCGAATTTCATCCACGAACTCTCCAAGCCCAATCTTGTCAAATTAAAATGGGTGCTGTCCGCTTCAATTTTACTCATCTTTTTCCTTTTGGATGCACTCTTTCTAAAAGTATCGGCTCTTCCCGGAGCACCCTCATCTGCGCCGTGGCTTGTCCTTATATATATAGGTGTGTCGATTCCGATGTTTTCTTTTCTTTTTCTAAGTCCTGGGCCCAACTCATCTTCGTATGCCGTTTCACGAGAACTTCTGGGATTTCTTCAGTCGCCGTTGCCTTCACTGCTACTCGCCTATTCTCCACGACTGCTGAAAGCAGAACTTCCACCGTTCACGTTTCAACTCAAATAGCCAAACCTACCTTATATATGCCATTTCAGTTATTCCCAAATATGCCAGAGTCATCTCGACTCTTCGTTTTTACTTCAGACGCTCTGTTGTCCGATTCCTACTCTGCGACCCTTATAGCAAACGTCAATTCATTTTTGAGTTCCTGGGCTGCCCATGGCAACCCATTGCTTGCAAATTCCACCCTCATTTCAAATCGCGTCCTTGTGATCTCGGTGGACGAAAGTGCGGCCTCGGCTTCAGGATGCTCGATCGATTCCCTGACAAACTTCATCAAGGCAGAGGGTGCATCATCGGGCATCGATTTTTTCAATAGAAGCTGGGTGCTTTATCGCATCCCGATGGAAGACCAAACAAACTTCACTGACAATTGGACGGCTGAACTTTTAAATTCCTTTTGGGCGAGAAGAAAAGCTGGGCTCATCAACGACGACACGCAGGTCTTAAATACCACGGTGACAACATTAACTGAAGCCAGAGAAAATCTCGTACAGGCATTTTTAGACAGTTGGCATGCTTCTATGTGGTGATTATTTCGCCTAAACTCTAATTTTCCCCTACGGATTACCGTATTAAACCAATGAAAAGTTGATTTAATTTTGGTTTCTTGATAACTATCACTTAGTTTTAGCGCGTTGAAAAGACAGTTTTAGAGATAATTCTGTTTTGGAGGCAACCCCGTTCGATTGAATACGACTAACTGTAAAGTAGGTTGTTTCCAATTAAAAGGGATCAATTTAGTATATTATTTTAACGGATTTCAAACCAAAAACCTGTTCATATGTTTAACAATTACTCGAAGATAACGACTGCTTTCGCAGCGTTTGCACTTCTTTTTTCAACTGGAGCCTGGTCGCAATGCGCGGAAGGCGAAATAGCTGTAGATTATGCTATCACTGGAGGATCTTTTGCCTCTGAAATTACTTGGACTCTTAATGACGATGCCGGAACTTCGGTATTTAACGGAGGAGCTCCTGTTAGTGGTCAATGGTGTTTGCCCGCTGGTGATTACACCTTTATCGGTTCTGATTCATACGGAGACGGTTGGAACGGTGCTACCGCAACATTTACAAGTGGAGGTATCGTAATCGGATCTTTAGCTGTTGAAGGCTCATCTGGTTCAGTTCTCCTTTCAGTTAGTGCTGACGTTCCTGGATGTACAGATGCTACTGCTTCTAACTACAACGCTGCAGCTACTGTTGATGATGGTACTTGTTGCTTTGACGATCTTGTTACAATTACTCTTTACGATGCGTTTGGAGATGGTATGAATTGGCTAGGTGTTGAGGGTGGACTTTTGTTTGCGGGTGTTTACTACCCATTTTTAGACGGATCTTCTATGTCAATGAATTTCTGTCTAGCACCTGGATGTTACAATGGAACTCTTACACTTGACGCTTACCCTGGTGAGACATCTTGGGATGTTGTAGTTAACGGTTCTGTTGTGGCTACTGGTAGTGGTGGGAGCACTGACTTGTTCTTCTCTTCTGACCCAGCATGTATTGTTGCCGGATGTACTGTTGAAGCTTCTTGTAACTTCATGCCTGCTGCGAACGTAAATGATGGGTCTTGTGATTTCACATCATGTGCAGGTTGTACAGACCCTACTGCTTGTAACTACGATGACACTGCTACTCTAGCTGACACATCTTGTGATTATTCTTGTATCGGTTGTATGGATGCTACTGCGACAAACTACGATGCGATCTATACGATCATGTGTGCGGATTGCTGTGCTTACTGTGAAGGTGCATTTGCTGGTACGCTTACTGTAGGTGGTGGTACTTGGGATTCTGAGATTGGCTGGGCTTTAGCTTTTTATGGTGTTGAAGTTGCTTCAGGTGGAGCTCCTTCTTCTCAGGCGCTATGTCTTGAAGCTGGATGTTATCAATTTGGTATGATTGATTCATTTGGTGACGGATGGAATGGTGCAACTTATTCTTTCGATACATATGACGGTGTAAATGTTTTCTCGGGTGACCTTAACACTGCTACTAGTGTTACTGTAACTAATGGTGTTGGTATGGATTTCCTTGACTTCAACGGTGGAGCTTGTACATTCGGTTGTACAGATGCTGGAGCTTGTAACTATGATATGACTGCGGCATTTGAGGACGGTACTTGTGATTACTCTTGCGTAGGATGTATGGACTCAGCTGCGGCTAACTTCGATCCTAACGCTACGATTGAAAGTGGACTTTGTGTTTATTGTGACCCAGGTACATTCGTACTTACTCTAGATATGTCTGATGCATTCGGAGACGGATGGAACGGAGCGGTTTACTATGTTTACGATCAAGTTTCAGGAGAGCTTATGCTTTCTGGAGATCTTGATACTGCGTTCACTGGAGATGGTCTTTCTTCAGGTACTGATTTGGTTTGTTTGGCACCTGGTTGCTATACCGTTGAAGTAAGTGCTGGAGCTTTTCCTGCTGAGGTAAGTGTTTCTATGTCGGATCAATTCGGAACAAGCTACGGTTCTACGGGTGGTGATTCTGTATATCCTCTTGACTTTACTTTAACTGGCGCATGTGGATTCTCTGGATGCACGAGTCCTTCTGCTCTTAACTACAACATCAGTGCTTCTATAGATGATGGATCTTGTCAAGAGCCACCTGCAAACGACCAGTTAGCTAATGCTGAGGCATTGGCTTGTGATGCGTTTGTTAATGGAAATCTATTGTTCTCAACAGATGATCAAGGATTAATTGAATCTGAATTTGCTGGAAATGCAGTAACTTCTTCTGGTGTATGGTACGTTATCAATGCAGCTGCAGATCAACAAGTGACTGTAAGTACTTGTGATACTCCTACAAACGGAGCAGATACAGATTACACAACGGATACTAAACTTCACGTTTACACACAAGCTGTCGATGGTTCGTTAGTTGCTATGGCTTCTAACGATGATGGCTGTGGTACTGGTTTCTTGTCTAGTGCTACGTTCAACGTTGTTACAGGTTTAGATTACTACATCTATGTTTCGGAGTACTCTCTATTTACAAATGGAAACGACTTTGTTGTGACTGTTAGTTGTACTGAATGTACTGATGTGCCATCTAACGATGATTGTAATGATGCGACTGCACTTGTTACTGGAGAGACATACACAGGATCAACATGTTGTGCTTCACAAGAACCTATGAGTATTCCATGGGCTGGATTTTCAACTGCATATGGTGTGTGGTTTACTTTCAACTCTGCGGACTTCGATACATTTAGTTTCGATGCAACAAACCTTACAAATGAAACAATTGGATTAGGCTTTATGGGAGCAGGCGAATGTGAATCTTTAACCCCTGTAGCTGGTTGTGTTGTTACTGGAACATGTGCTGGTTCTGTTGAGGCATTTATCGACTTAGTGCCTAATACAGATTACTACGCTGTGATCTGGACTTCTGATCTGACGACATGTGGTGATTTTGAATTCACTACTACTGGTATAAGCTTCGGATGTACAGACATTACTGCGACTAACTTCGACGCGAATGCTACAACTGACGATGGTACTTGTGACTTTGAAGGAGTTGTTCCAGCGAACGATATTTGCGATACTGCTGTAGCTTTAGATTGTAACACAGTAACTGTTGGTTCAACAGGTGGTTCTACGATCCTA
>CAWVRV010000022.1:0-29397 GCA_963932755.1 uncultured Flavobacteriales bacterium
GGAGGAATGGGAACTATTCCTTCAATGAAATATGTCCGTCCTTGTCCAGGACCAAACCGATTTCCCCGAGATCAGTAGAAATGAGGTGTTGAATCGTTGACAGGGCTTGATGGGTGGAGTCTATTACAGGAATCCCTTCGCCAATCAATTTGATGGAAACTATTTCCCCATCAACAAAGTCTCCGTTTTCATCTACATTAATGTTTAAAAGAGGTGAAATTCCCTTTTTTCCTTGTAGGTTAAATCGTGCATAAGTCGAGAAATTCCCAAGGCTGTAAGCGATAAATTTATTTTTATATAAATCGATTGCTCTCGTCACATGGGGTCCGTGACCTAGAATAACATCTGCGCCTGCATCGATCATGTCTCGGGCAAACTGATATGGATTGCCACGATTTTCTCCAAGATAATACTCCGTCTGCTTTGTAATATGTTGGTGCGCTAACCCTTCACCACCTCCATGAAAGGACACAACAACGATATCTACTTTTGATTCTAAATCTTGAACGATTTGTCTTGCGACAGCCAAATCATTTATTCTAACCGTCCCACGGTTTGGAGAGAACGCACAAAACCCGATTTTCAAACCATTCACCTGAAAGATTGATTGGGGATAGTCCGTCACGCCGGCAAAATGAATCCCGACATCTTGAAGCAATTTTGTTGTATTTCGAATGCCAATTTCTCCAAAATCATTGATGTGATTGTTCGCGATACTTAACAAATCAAAACCTGCATCTTTAAAATGTGCAACATAATGATCCGGCATTTTAAAGGCATAACAGTTCTTTGGATTCTGACATTTTTTTGTCGTGGGATGGTCACCTGTAAGAATCACGCCTTCTAAATTCCCAAATGTGACATCTGCATCTGACAATTGCGTTTTTATTTGGCTAAAAATCTCAGCTCCATCTAGGGGTGACAAGTAGTCATCCGAGGGGAAGTTCGTGCCGATCATCATGTCACCCACTGCAACAATTGAAAGACGTGTTGTTTTGGAATCTTGTGCGCTTAAGGTGAGTGGGCTGAGTAAAATTAAACTCATTGCAAGAATGGTTTGGTGCTTGAAAAAGCAGGAAAATTCTTTCGGCGTTGTATAGGAGGTCAAATAGGTGCGCATCGTAAATGGAATAGGCAATGTTGTTCTAGACACAAAAATAATCACAATGATCATGTCGCATGTGCGATATATCCAACATTAGATTAAAAACAGAAAGTTCATTAAAGATGGTTAAGCAGGTAAAAAGAAACCATCTGTTTGGTATTATTGCTTTTCATGAAACCACTTCAACCTAAACTAAAAAGCTCAAAACTCCTTGCTTATATTCGTTTGGTACTGATCATGTTAACGGTTTCGTTGTTGGTATCGCTGAGTATTTTTCTAAGAATTGTCTTCTTTTTCCTCCCACGATACTACTTCTTAAGATACAATGTAAGACTCATTATTTATCCGTTTTCACGGCTTCTGATGCGGATTGTAGGTGTTCATTTAACTGTAAAAGGCAAAATCTCAAAGTCCAATTTGTTAATTGTAAGTAACCATCAGGGAATCATAGACTCTCTGCTTCATATGGCTCTTTCACCTTGCATGGTGATCTCAAATACCGACATCCAAAGTATGAAAATAATAGGCAAGGTCATGGGGTTGCTGGGATTCGTATTTGTTGATCGATCAAGGAGAAAATCCATTCAAGAACTGTTGGACCCCACCATATTAATGATTACCAAATCTCAGGTCAACATGGGTTTTTTTCCTGAAGGGAAATCAAATGATGGCGTCGAAATACACCCATTCAAGGCGCCCTTTTTTAAAATTGCGATCGACTCAAATTCAGGAGTTCAGCCCTTGGCTTTCAGATGGACTCATGCAAATGGAAGCGCTTTGTCTAAAGAACAGTTGAGGTTCTTTACGTACTTCGTCACTGATGGCTCTATTGTACTCCACCTCATCAATATCTTGGGATTGAGAAAAAAGAGGCTTAGTGTGAAGGTGCTAAGTACGATTTCACCCGAAGAAATCAGCAAAAACGACTGGAATAGAAAGGATGTGTCACAACAATCGGAAACAAGTATTCGGGCAGCCATGTCCGAAGAGGATTGGTAAAACAGACCGGGATAAAAGAGCTTTGGCTGATAACGCCTAGTCTGAAGAAGGGGGTGTATCTGCTTGAAAGACAATGCTGATTGAATTCACACAATGTCTCGTATTGTTTTTTGTGAGCATCTCTCCTTCAAATACATGCCCCAAATGACCCAGACATTTAGCGCAAGATATTTCTGTTCGAATCATTCCTCCACTCGTGTCCTTCTCTTTGAGTATCGCGCCTGTTATTTCATCGTCAAAAGAGGGCCATCCGCAACCAGATTTAAATTTATCTGTAGATTTATATAAGGGTGTATTGCATGCTTTACAGACATAAGTTCCCCGTTCATAATGGTCGTTATACTCCCCTGAAAATGGCCGTTCAGTGCCCTTATCTACAATGACTCTTTTTTCTTCGGGATTCAGTCCTTCAAAAAAATCTTGTTTAATTTCCATGTCAGTTTGTCCTACCAAATTAAGTGAAATAAAGCCTGCTAAAAAAATAAAAATACATCTCATAAGGTCAGAACGATTGAAATTCAAGAATGTTTTATTCACGCAATAAAAGTAAATCTAATTGTCTCTCTGAAATCACAAAGGTTTGTAATTAGGCGTCTTCACATCCGATTGAACTGACTGACTTTTCACTCAGCAATTTGGATTTACTGTGCTGAGCTTTGTGACAGAAAAAATGCCTGATTTTCTTAAAATAGAAAAACTGATTACGTAAGGAAAACAACTTGGTTCATGGACGAAAAATATCTCCCCATAGCTTTCGAAGTCAGTGTTTGATAAGATTTCTACTGACCGTGAGATCCTCGTGCTGCTTGTATAACAAAGGACTGGTAGATCGTCAAAGGGAACTCGGAAAGCGGAGGGTGGAGGGAATTCAATGAGTTCCCCCACAAAATGTAAGTCGGTCGAATCTAAGGTTGACATGTCAAACACCCCTAAAAAATCTTGCGAGGTATATGGAGAAACGACATAGTCCCCACTGTCGAGCACCAAGGTCGCGGTCAGTGTGACAAAGGAGGAAGATATTTGATCCAAAGAAAGGGCGAGATCAAAAGGTGGATTGTTTTTTTGAATCTCATTTAAAAAGTTGAGCTCATACGGCTTGTTCTGCGTTGAGAATTTATTTTTTTGAGTCTCCTGATCTTGATTGTCGTTCACACAGCCCAGAAATACAAGTAGACCTAGAAGAAAGATAGCGTATCTCATTGTTTGATCGAAAATAGGTGGAACTAAGATACAAATAAGAGAGGCCGATCGAAGTTTGGGTTTGGTCTTCAGGTTGTATACCTTTAATGGGCGAAGAGAGTCGCGCAATCACACTCCAAATACTGAACAATAAATGAATCTCACTGTTGTCCTTCTTGCTGTAATTATAATGCTTGTTTTTGCAAATTTAATGGTACTGCTTAAACAAAATAAAAGTGTCGATCCTACTGAGGAGTTGGTGGAGATTACACGTACTATTTCCAAGTTTGACGAAACCTTGAAGGATGAATTTCAGAGGAATCGAAAAGAAAGCGGAGAAGTGGCAAAGGCAAGTCGAGAGGAGTTGGGGACAAATTTGAATGCTTTTTCTGAAACAAATAAGGAAAACAACACAAGTCTAAATGAACTTGTTCGCCAGAAGTTTAGCGACTTCAGCAAACAACAAAGCGACATCAAGGAAACGATAGAAAAGAACCTTAAGACAATTCGGGAAGACAACACACAGCAACTTTCTGAGATGAGGAAAACCGTGGATGAAAAACTCCAAACAACGCTGGAAAAAAGATTGGGTGAATCATTTAAGCAAGTGAGTGAAAGATTGGAAATGGTTCACAAAGGGCTTGGAGAAATGCAAAATATTGCAAAAGGTGTGGGTGATTTGAAAAAGGTTCTGTCGAACGTTAAAACCCGAGGAGTATTGGGTGAGTATCAACTTGAAAACATTCTCGAACAGATCTTAACACCCGATCAGTATTCAAAAAATGTGGCGACGAAGAAAGGAAGTCAAGCGCATGTCGAATTTGCCATTAAACTGCCTGGACAAGATCACGATGATGAAGTTTGGCTCCCAGTAGATTCTAAATTCCCTATTGAGAATTACGACCGACTTTTGAATGCTTATGAAGAGGGAGAAAAAGACACGATTGAACATGCCCAGAAAGTCCTTTTAAAAACCATTGAATCTTTTGCAAAAGACATCAGTGAAAAATACATCGACCCCCCTCATACGACAGATTTCGGAATCATGTTTTTGCCTGTAGAAAGCTTATATGCCGAAGTGCTTAGGCACCCTGGACTTTTCGAAATTCTGCAGCGGAAATACCGCATTACAGTCACGGGACCCACAACACTTTCTGCGCTTCTGAATAGTTTACAAATGGGATTCCGCACGCTTGCTGTCCAGAAAAGAAGCAGTGAAGTATGGAAAACATTGGAGGCCGTTAAAACCGAGTTTAATAAATTCTCTGGCCAACTCGAGAAAGTTGATGATCAGTTGAACAAAGCGTCAAAGTCTTTGTACGATTTGCGAAATACGAGGACGAATGTGATGACTCGGAAACTCAAGGATATTGCCACACTTGACAAAGCTGAGGCGTCAGACATCCTTGAAATCTCCACGAATGAAGATGTCGAGGACTTCGAAGAATAGGGTTTAAGCTAATTTCGTATCTTTAAACAATGGCAAGCAATGACAATATGAGATCGGTTCGAGCTATCTATTTTGGCGTCATTGCCTTTTTGGTGGGATTATGCGATACATCTTGTTTCGCCCAAAATCCAGCCTACACTGTTCTCACAACATCGACGGAGGCTGCGCCAGGAGTCGTTGTCATGGCCCCGGTTCAATCCGCAAATCAAATATACCTTTGCGCATTCGATGAAGAAGCTGAAATGGTTTTCAGTAGCCACTCCCCTGTGCGTGGTTTTATTTTTGAACCCTGGGGCGATGATGAATTTATTTTCTACAATTACTCCATCCGAAAATGGGTAACCATTGACCACAACCTAACGCCCACGGATACTTTGGGGGTGACTATGATCCCCGAAACGGACTATCATGACGTTCACAGGTTTGCAGATGGGTCCTATCTGTTTGTCGTAAATGAGCACGTAATCATGGATTTGAGCAGTTTTGGAGGAGTTGAAAACGCGGAGGTAATCCAGCCTGTCATGATACACATGGATGTGGAAGAAAATATTTTACGTGAATGGCACGGGTTAGATCATATCCCTGTTACTGCGTCTGACAACCTCAGTTATCAACTCGTAGATTATCTACATTGGAACGCCTTTGACATTGACTCTCACGGTGGGTTACTAATGAGTTTTCGCAACATCAGTACTGTCGCTAGGCTCAACCCCACAGATTGGTCCATTGATTGGAAACTAGGCGCATATGGCAACAACTTTCAGCTAGATGATCCCGATTGGGGAAGTTTTTTAAATCAGCACGACGTCAATGACATCGGGGGGAATCGGATTCTTCTGTTCGATAACAGCGTCTCCTCTGGAAGCCAGCCTGGTTATTCTAGAGTCGTAGAGTATGAAGTCGATACCATAGAAATGACTGCGACAAGGGTTTGGTCTTACTCACACCCCAACGAAATATATTCTCCTGCACAAGGAAGTGTTGAACGTCTAGAAAATGGAAATACACTCATCGCATGGGGCAATGCAAACGCAGGTCAAGGTGCAGGAACATTGGTTACTGAGATCAGCAATCAGGGAGAAATTGTTTGGGAAATTCAACTCGGAGAATATTTCACCGTGTATCGGGCGCGAAAAATACCTTTGTCTGAAATTGAAGGATGTCGTGACCTCAACGCTGTGAATTACGACAACGGTGTATTGGTCGATGACGGTTCATGTTATTTCGGCGTCGATGAAGATGGTGATGGAATGTTAGATTCTGAAGGGGATTGCGACGATACTGACGCTTCTATTTACCTCGGGGCACCAGAAATCCCGAACGACGGAGTGGACCAAAACTGTGATGGCTCAGATTTTATTTTCATTCCCGATTGTAACAATTCAGAAGCTTTAAACTTCAATCCAGCAGCCACCGTTGACGATGGATCATGTCTCTTTCTCATCGTGCTTAGGGTGGATATGTTCACACATGGCGGTGCAGCCTCTCTTGTAACAGAACTGGGAGAGGTCCCAGGGGAAAACGTAAGTTTCGGCGTTTATAAGTTTGAAGTTCAAGCCTCTGAAGGGGAATTTCTTTATCAATATATGGATGAAAACTTTGTCCAGGAGCTTGGTGAAAGATCGATATTCATCAGCGACCCAATGTCCCTGGACGTTGTGTGTTTTAACAGCGTGGAAAACTGCCCAGGCTGCACAAACCCTGAGTTTACAGAATTCAACCCTTATGCGGTTTCAGATGATTTAATGTGTCAAACGGCGGCCTTCATGGGGTGTACCTATAACGAAGCCTTAAACTTCGATTCAACAGCTAATCTTGATGATGGAACCTGTTTGTTTGCTGAAGTTTGCAATGACAACTGTCCGGGAGATTTCAACCTTGACGGCACGATAGGCACTGAGGATCTACTTATCTTCTTAATGGAGTGGGGAACAATTTGCTTTTAAAAAGTTTTGGGAGCGACCTCTTTCTTTACAATTTCGTTAGGATATTGCCCTACTCTTTTACTATATTAATAGATTATGTATACTCCTATGATTAGACGTCTTTTACCCGCTTTCACTCTTTTATTTGCCCTTTTATTTGCACCATGTGGTTTTGCTTGGAGTCAAGCATCACCTCCCACAGATATCCACCTTTCTGAGCTCCAAAGCTGGTTGCAAACAAATTGGTTTAATGGGTACCACAGCAGCCTCGGATACAATGAAGCGAGGAGACAGATGTATGGTTACATTGATATTGATGGAGGCCAAATAGAGTGCGTTTACACCGGTTTTACACAATCTGGAGGATATGTAACATACCCCAACCCGATTAACGCAGAGCATTTGGTGCCTCAAAGCTTTTTCGGATCATCTGAACCCATGAAGTCTGACATTCATATCCTTAAACCTTGTCACGGGTCTGCAAATAGCGCGAGAGGTAACAAGCCATATAATGAGGTAACCGATGGTCAAGCCCAGTGGTATGGTACTGTAAACAATACATACACCTCACAGGGAAGTGTCCCAAGTAACCATGAGGTTTGGTCTGAAAGCTCTGGAGGGGATTGGGAGCCTAGAGAAAATCGCAAAGGCGACGTTGCGCGTGCAGCTTTCTACTTCTATACGATGTATCCGGGAGCGGCAGGAGCGATCTCAGAAATGGGTCCTACGGCCACTTTATATCAATGGCATCTCAATGATCCTGCAGACGCAACTGAAATCTCGCGCAATGACAAGATTGAGCTCCAACAAGGAAATCGAAACCCATACATTGACTACCCAGAGTTGGTATACAACGCATGGCTTTGGGAGGCCGGCACATCTGATACCCAGGGGCCAGATTTTTCAGGTACACCGAGTCTCGTGAGTGTCGCTTGTGATGATCTCAACGCTTTTAATGAAATAACAGCTAGTCCATCTGACCCGTGCACGCCTGTCACCTTAACTTTCATTGACAATGATACTGGACTGGGATGCACCGGGGGGAACGTCACACGCACATACTCAGCAATCGATGGATGTGGAAACATCAGTACATTCACTCAGACAATTTCTTTTACAGATAGCACGCCTCCAATATTTACCGCTGTTCCTTCGGATATCACAATAACATGCGATAGCGAATTGACTGATTTAGGCAGTGCTACTGCATCTGACAACTGTACACAGGTAAATATTACAATTGACGTCTTGCTCGTGGGTGGACCTTGCCCAGAGGCGTATGAAGTACACCGAACTTTCGCCGCTCAGGACGACTGTGGCAACGCTGCCTTTTACACTCAAGTGATCTATATTGAAGCATCAGTCGTTGTTGGATGTCCTGAAGATGTTGACAATGACGGCTCGGTTACAGTAAGCGACCTCCTCGCAGTCCTAAGCGAATTTGGGTGTGCTACAGGTTGTCTATACGACCTAAACATGGATGGGATTGTAGGGGTTGCAGATATTTTAGAGATTCTCGCCGCATTCGGGGACGTATGCTAATTTGAATTCTGATGCAACGCATTTGGTTTTGGTGCGTCTTTCAAGTGGCTAAATCTGCTCTCAAAACGACAGTGATGAAACTATTTTCTTTCCTTTTCGCGACGCTTACTCTCGCATTCTCTTCTCTATCAGCCCAAACTCCTTGCGTGAACGGAATGGCCGCAGGCTACCCATGTTCAAACGTGGATTTCCTCTCATTTACAGCGGGATCTGCACTGGGTGGTGGATCTATGAATGATATCTGGGGATGGACTGACCCTGAGTTCGGTACTGAATACGTGTTGCTCGGAAGAACCTCCGGAACCGCTTTTGTGGATATTTCAGATCCTGTAAATCCTATTTATCTAGGGAATCTGCCTACATATACCTCGAATTCTTCATGGAGAGATATTAAGGTGGATGGAAACTACGCTTACGTCGTTTCTGAAGCGAGCGGTCACGGGATGCAGGTTTTTGATTTAACAAAACTTCGAAATGTCGTCAATCCCCCTGTGACATTCTCAGAAGATGCGCATTATTCTGGCTGGGGAAATGGCCACAACTTGGTCATTAACGAGGCCAGCAACAGGGCGTACGGAGTCGGCACAAACACGTCAAGCGGAGGTCTTCACATTGTAGATATCTCAAACCCATTAAACCCCGTGATTATAGGTGACTATGCAGGTGATGGATACACACACGATGCGCAGGTTGTCAACTACATAGGCCCGGACGCAGCTTATGCTGGCAGTGAGATTGCTTTTGCATGCAATGAAAACTCGGTTACTGTTATTGATGTGACCGACCCTACGGATGCCGTTCAGTTAAGCAGGACGACATACAACTCTCAATACACCCACCAGGGATGGCTCACTGAAGATCACAAATATTTCCTAAGTGGTGACGAATTGGACGAGAACTACGACGGGGTTAATACAACGACGTTTATTTGGGATGTACAAGATTTAGATGCGCCTTTTCTTTTGGGAACATTTGTCTCTACCACGCCCGCGATTGACCACAATTTATACATTAAAGACAATCTTTGCTATCAGTCAAATTACAGAGCTGGATTACGGATCGCGAACCTAGACAATATCGCAAGTGGAACGATGACTGAAGTGGGGTTCTTTGACGTTTACCCTTCAAGCGATGGCGCTGGATTTAATGGCACATGGTCAAACTATCCTTACTTCGCTTCTGGAGTCATCGCTGTTTCACACATCGAACAAGGTCTGTTTTTATTGAGCTTGTCTGGAAACATCAGCGACCTGGGTTGCACGGATCCAGCGGCATGTAACTATGACCCAGATGCAATTGAAGACAATGGATTGTGTGCGGAAAATGATGTGTGTGGAGTATGTGGTGGAGATGGGTCCTCATGTTCGGGTTGTATAGACCCCAACGCTTGTAACTATAACCCAGGTGCAACCATAGATGATGGTTCATGTATCATAGGGGGAACAGGTATAACTGTTACTGTCGGTGGTGGATCATGGGACCAAGAAATAACTTGGTCTATTGTTCAAGAGGATGGAGTGACTGTCGTTGATGGAACTACGGGGAGTATAGACATATGCATGGGTAACGGTTGTTATACTTTCGTAATGAATGACAGTTATGGAGACGGATGGAATGGAGCTATTTATACAATCACAAGTACAACATCTGGTGAGGTCATTGCTTCAGGGGACCTTGATTCAGCAGCCACCGGTGACGGATCATATTATGGTGAAGACACCTTCTGCATTAGTGGTGGTGACCCAGACGTACCTGGATGTACCGACGAGATGGCTTGTAACTTCAATCCTGACGCAACAGCTGACAGCAGCACATGCACTTACGGTGTGGCTGCATACTTAGACAGCGACGAAGACGGATACGGATACGGTTCGGCCATGTTCATGACCGTCTGCACTCCTTTTCCTCCAGGTATTTCACAAAACAACAGTGACTGTAACGATACACTTGACACTGTTTATCCTGGAGCTTCAGGAACGGGCGAAGGTATCGACAACAACTGCGACAACGTGATCGATGGTGATGAGCTTGTCCCTTGTCCTGGTGATATCAATGGTGACGGATCAATTACAGTTGCGGACATCCTTATCATTCTTAGTGAGTTTGGATGTACTATAGGCTGTTCAGCAGATGTAGATGCGGACGGTTCTGTGACGGTTTCCGATGTGCTTGTCGTGCTCAGTCTGTTTGGAAACCCTTGTTAATCTGAACACTCTGATTTACTGTGTATTTTGATTAAACCTAAAGGAGGGGCGCACGTCATATGTATATGAATAGATTCCTTTTGTTGCATTTATTAGTCATTGTATCGTTCAGCTCTCAAGCTCAGCTTGACCCTGCCATTACATCTTGGGTCATCAACATTGACAATTCTACGGGATATCTCGGTCAACTCTCGAATGTACAATCTGTGGATTACACTTCTGAGTACGCCTATATTTCGTGTACGTGTATCCCCGGTTACGATATAGGTCCATGGGCAGGGAATCCAAATAGTGCAGCTAATCAAGACTTCTGTTTTCGCATCACTTTTGATCCTCAAGAAAATACGGGAACATTCACAAATACCGGTTTAGGACATATCGGGGTTTGGCGAAATGGGGTGTCTATATTCAATGCAAAAGACGCTTTTTCATACAACAATCAGGGGGTTTGGTTCCAAGATGCATATGTGTTTGAAGGGAGCTCGTTCGATGCTTGTTTAGGACATCCAGCTCCAAATGGAGAATACCACCACCACGTCAATCCCACCTGTCTCTACAATGATTCTGATGAAGCAAACCACTCCCCTATCGTCGGTTACGCCTTCGACGGTTACCCTATTTATGGCGCTTATGGATATTCGAGTCCATTAGACCCCAATTCAACTGTTGCGAGAATGTTGAGTGGATACCAATTGAGGGACATCCCTTCAAGACAAACTCTTCCAGATGGAACATCTTTGACTCCTGCCCAATACGGACCTTCAATCAACAATCAATATCCGCTCGGTAGTTTTATAGAGGATTACGAATACGTTGAGGGGTCAGGTGATTTAGATGAGCACAATGGGCGGTTCTGTATCACACCCGATTATCCCGAAGGAACATTTGCTTATTTCGTCACGATTGACGACTATCTCGATCCTGTTTATCCTTATGTCATAGGACCCACTTACTATGGAACAATTGCATCAGGCAATACAGGGCCACAATCTGGGCACAACAACATCCCCAACAATGCAACGAACTATAATCCTGAATCAGGCATTGATCTGTCAGAGTATTCTGAATTGCAGATTTTCCCGAATCCCGTGTCATCTGTTCTTTACATCACCTCGGTCAAGCCAATCGGAGATGTCATGGCATATAATTTACTCGGAGAACTTGTTCATTGTGAGTCTGTCTCAACATCACACACAACGCTTGATGTAAGTGGTTGGGGGAAAGGGCTTTACGTGATTGGCCTCGTCACTCTGGAAGGTGAGTCTTCGATGAATAAGATCATCATCGAGTAGAGCTCTGCGACTTATAAAACCTTATCTGGATTCTTTTCCTTCACATGTTGCGCGATCGGAATCGGAGTACCGTCATCGTCTAGTCTGACAAAAATGAGTCGAGTCTTACATACGTCGGCCTCCTCGTGACTATATACATTGAACTTCCTGGCGTTTACTTGTACCGTGATACTCTTGTTTCCTATGCTCACAATCTCTCCATAAATCTTGATGAGGTTGTTTTCCTTCACTGGCGAAGTGAAAAGCACTTCTTCCATCTTCAGGGTCACCATGTTGGGACAGTGACACACCTCATTCACAAAAGCGACAGCAGATTCATCTACCCAGCTCAGCATAGTGCCTCCAAAGAGGTTGTTATGCACTCCTAAATCGTTCTTTTTACACACCTTCGTAGCGAGTAGTTTCATCTTTTAATGATTGATTTTTGTGCGACCATTGTTTTTGATTGGGAGCATCATTTGATAGGCCAGATCATCCGATTTGCTGTCATCCGTTACGTCCAAACCATATTTAATCTTGTCTACATCACCGTATGCAAACGTACCGAAAATACGGTCCCAAATAGAGAAAATATTTCCAAAATTCCTGTCCGTCCATGGTTCTTCAAAATGATGGTGAAATTTGTGTGTGTTTGGAGAAATAATCACCCAGCTAATGGCCTTATCTACACTTAACGGAAGGCCTACATTGGAGTGATTGAAGTATGTAAATGCAATCGTTAGGATTCTATAAAATATATAGAACGCCAAAGGGGCTCCTAAGATAAAGACCGCTAGAATCGCAAAACTTTCTCTGGATAGAAAATCCAAAGGATGCAATCTCGTTCCCGTCGTTGCATCCACTTTAGTGTCACTGTGATGCACGAGATGAATCCTCCAAAGAAACTTCACTCTGTGAACCAACAGGTGGGCGATGTATTGAGAAATAAGATCAAAGGCCATAATAGCTGCGAGTAGCTCTAACCAAATGGGCCAATCCACCATATTTAAAAGCCCCCACCCAGTCGCCTCAATCCAAATAAAAAGTCCTACAGTAAGGGCGCCCACGGTGACATTGATTAGGACGAGTGTTGCGAGAAAAACGAGGTTCGTCTTCGTGTGTGCAGCGCTTCGAAATCCTCCTTTAAAAAGAGGTCTTAAAGATTCAATGCTTAAAGCCCCAGTAAGGCATGCTACAATCCAAACGAGCTTGTGCCATGACTCTAAGTCCTCAAAAAATTGGATGAAATTTTCCATAGGGTGAAATTACATCTGATAAAGGAGTAAATTGTGCTTCATGAAAACTATTATAACTTTTGGCGTGTTTTGTTTTGCATTAAGTACTGTAATTGCTCAGCCAACAATGACGTGGGAGAGTCCTATTGATGTTTCCTCTGAGGAATTCGGAAATAAGTGTACACGTATAGCGCTTAATCAAGCGGGAAACCCCATGGTTTTACATGGAAAAACTGGAGACAACGCTGGTCTTTATTTGTCAATTATGGAAGACGGAATCTTTGGAGATCCTATTCAAATTGTCACTGAAACGAATATCTATTTGGTGGGGGAATCGGAAGGTCCGCGTATGGCTGTGTATGAGAATCGTGTCGCTGTGAGTTACCAAATTTTTGGGGAATGGGCTACGGGAGCCTTTGTTGTCATTTCAGAAGACGATGGCCACACTTGGGGCGAGCCCTATGCCATCGCTCCTACTGCAACTGAAGATCATTTTATGCCCCACGTAGCTTTCAATGACGAAGGGCTGCCTTGGGTCGCGCTTAAATTAGGTGTAAACCCTACTGAAGAGGGGATCCTCCATTTTAACTCCGATCTGGATGCTTTCGATCCCGCAATAAGCGGTTCAATCGCTACCCCTGGCGTTTGTGAGTGCTGTCCCTCAAATGCTTTTGGGCATGAGGGCATGTATTACAATGTGGTAAGAACCAATGGTGACAACATTCGTGATTTCTGGCTTACAGCCTCATCAGATGGCGTTACTTGGGGAAACGCTATTGATATTGATGAAACCGATTGGGTCATTAATGCTTGTCCAGCCTCAGGGACTTCATCTACTGTGATGGAAGACGGCACACTTATTTCTGCGTATATGTCAGCTCCCAATGGCAGCCGGGTTTACTGGTCTTCTGTAGATTTAAGCGCTTTTACATTTCTTGAAACAGGCCAAATAGACCCGGGCAATACGTCTTCAGAAAACCACCCTTCAATTTCTAGTTCTGGAGACTGGCTTGTCGCAACTTGGGAACGTAACTCTGGCGGATACAATGTCATGGTTGCAATTTCAGATGCCGGTCCTCAAGCCTTAGAGATGTCTGTTGTAAACGTGACCGAAGGTTTGAACGGACACAACCGCTACCCTTCTGTTGTCTATGATGGCGAGTATATACATTTGGCATATCAAAACGCTGAGAACGGCGTTGTGCACTACCTAAAAGGGGAAATATCTGGCACTTCCCAAGTTGAGGGAGTCGAACTTGAAGAGAACCCATGGACGATTTCTAGCAATGAATCTGGGTGGATTTTAAGAGGCGAAGATGCATCATACACTTTGTACGATTTAAATGGTCGAACATTGGAAATGGGCGAGCTCTCAAACGAGCTTCGCATACCCATTAACACACAGCCCATGATTCTACAACTGAAAAGCGACAATCAAGTGAAGTCGTTTAAGCTGGTGAGATAAGTCCTTTATCTTAATTTAAGGGCAGGCCTGGCCAAAGTTCGCCAAGATGCCGTCGAGCAAATCAGCAACCGTCACTGCGCCATCTCAGTGCACATCCCCCACACAGTTGGATGTGCACCAAAAGTCACTCAATAAAAGAAGGACGTCCCAAGATCTCCGTTGCAGCTCATATTTGTTGTCCCATCTCCAAAGAAAGACACGGAACGGTCATACGCATCCAACCCTATTTCAATGTCCATTAAACGCACAGGAACGTCGTCGAAGTAGGGGTGAATCCCTCCATCCGGCTTTCAGTTTGGATGTCCCATTCCAGCCATTGGGCGTGTGGGCAGAACTTTTCATTCAACTAGGTTTAGCAACTAAATAAAGACGCATAAGGTATAGATGAGTTGCTTGGGTGCTTGGGTGCTTGTTTAATCTAATGTTTTCAATAAATTTGTACTATGAAAAATATACTCACACTTGCCATTGCTATCTGTTTTGTTTTTGCTTCAGCTCCTGCAAATGCTCAATGTGAAGAAGTGTCTGTTCTTGGGGTTCATGTGAACCCTTTCAACATGAACGAATTGATCTTGCACGCGTTCAATGCGTCGGAGTCAGAATTTTTCAGTTATCCTGGCTGGAGGCTATACGATGCGTCGGGTGTTTTGATTGCAGAGGAAGAAGTGAATTTTTTTGGCTTTATTGATCACGGCATTCATTCTCTCAACATCATAGAACCCCTTGATTACAGCGTTCAATCATTTGAGGGTACGCTTGAACTGTGGACAGGGTTTTATGATGTTTTAGAGTGCACTTATGAGTTGGAGGTCTTTCCTTGGCGTGTCGATGAAGCGATCAGTGAGCCATATGGATGCATCCCTGTTGGGATCACTATACAGGTTTCTTCAGATGAAGGTTTAAGTTTAGAAATAAGCCTCACAGACAGCGACGCTATAAGTGTACTTGAACAAACACAAACCCTAGAAGCGGGTTCATTTGTGTTTTTTTTAGGTACAACATGTCTTGAGCAAGGGCAGTGTTATTATTTGTCTATAGGCAGCGGGAGTGACAGCGGGAGCATTCAATATTTAATATCGGACGCAATACAAGATGTTTACTTTGAGTATGTATTTGATGAAATTGGAGAAGATGAAATACTCTTAAATCCATTTGGTCAAGGGGTGTGTGATGGTTCTCCCAATACAATCATTGATATTGATGACTTCGAGGCTTTTTCAGCGATTATTTACCCCAATCCAGCATCCGACAACGTGACAGTAGATTTGGATGGCTTCAATGGCGTAAATACAACTGTCAAGCTTTATGATTCATCAAGCAAAATGATCTTTGAGAAGCACTCAAATACAACACTGATGATTGATGTTTCTGGCGTTGCAAAAGGCATGTATTCACTTGAGATTGCATCTGATGAACAAGTTTTGAGGAGACAAGTCGTTATTGAGTAATTGTGAACCTGATCTCTGCTTCTGTCCTACTCTACACTTTTTTCCTATCATACAGACATGAGAAAACATAATTTCAGTGAGTATTTTGACTATTACATCTCAAAGGTCAAGGATGAAGTTGTTTGGGAGGCACTACAAAAAAGTGGACAGGAAGTGCTAGAATTAGTTGCGAACCTAGATGATGATCAATGGAAATATGCGTATGATGATGGCAAGTGGAGTATGGGGCAATTGTTTTATCATTTGCTTGATACTGAGCGTATCATGTGTTTTCGTGCATTGTGCTTTGCCCGTGGCCAACAGTTCGAATTGCCAGGATATGACCACAATGTTTTTGCAGAAAACGTTGATGAAAACCACGCAACAAAAGACCTGTTTACCAAAGAATACAATTGCTTAAGAAAGGGGACAATATTGATGTTTAATGGTTTCAATTCTGCACAGCTTAAGCGACAAGCGCATTTCAATGGACTTCATGTAGAAGTAGGACAAATGGCGCGTCTAATTACAGGCCATGAGCAGCATCATTTAGAAATTATTCGTTCGCGTTATTTATGACGACGTAATCCATCTGTAGCAAGTTTGTGTATATATAATTGCCCTGGTTTAATTATTTCCTGGAGTCCGATTTAGATTTTTTGGTTTCTGCTATGTGAAATTAGAGACAGTTATCGAACAACAAGACGAAGTACTCGGCTAGTTCCTTCTTGGATCTGTATTTGTCCGAGATAGGTGCCCGTTGGCAAGCGACTCAAATCCAACGTGCTTTGTCACCGACAATTGTAATTCCCCCAATTGTGAAAGTACTTCCCACCTTCAAACTACGATTTTCAAAGTTTCCTCACACATTACCGAAATACAGAGCAAGACTTTTATGGCCCGTAGGGGTTTGCCCTTAGTATTTATCTTGAAGAAATTCGTCTAGTTCTTCACTACTGCTACTGAATGAGAATACGCTGAAAACTTCATAGTAGTTTTCCAAATCGTAAATGTGATCATAAGCGAATTTGGCAAGTTCCAATTGACCCTCGTCAAAGGCCACTTCTTCCATAATCTCCAAAAGTTGCTCAATCACTAAGCAATTGGTGCGAAGAATTTGTTTCGCTAAATTCACCTTGTCTTCGCTGAAACTCGCATCATAAATACGCTCCATCATACGCTCAAACCGATCGGCTCCCACAGGCGTTTCACAACCAATTTGACCAGAATAACCCACAACGTAAACCACTTGAGGCTGTGTGTTTTGAACAGGAGCTTGAACCTCTGTTTGCGTTTGTTGAGACGAGTAAGATGTAGATGACTGAGTCTGCTGTTGCTGTTGCCCCATTCCCGTGCTCAATTGTCCTGAGTTGTTATTCATGCTAATGTTCATGTTCGTCTGACCAATATTCATGTTTATTGACATTTGATCTACCCCTCCTTCGTCCATCCCAGGTTGATGCATAGGTACAAAAGACTCCAAGCGCATTTCATTTTGAAAAAACGAAGGGATGGTGAAAATATAGTGCCCTGCACCACGACCACCATTGGCATTCAGCGTCATCATCGTACGAATATCCGAAAACTCTGGAGATACATAGTCAATAAAAACGTTGTATTGTGAACCTTCTTTGAGCCCTGTGATTTCTTGCACAATTGACGCATCTGATGCGAGGCGAACACCGTCGACACTGACCGTGAAAAAGGCCATGTTTTCAGAGGTTAATTGAGCTACCGAACCTTGCGCTTGACATGTTAAAGCACCGGAAATAATAAAAAGAGATAAAAGTATAAATTTTTGCATTTGTAAATATAATTAATAAACTAATGAGCACAATTGTTCATTCAAATTTTCTTGGCGATGTTATAAATGATTTCGTTACAATCTATTTCGCAATTTTTTCCGCTTATACCGAATAACACGGGTCACGCCAAAGGATAAGTTACCCGTCAATAAACGTCCATTAAATTGACCAATTTGATCCGGAAGATCAGAAGTCTGACTACTTGAATATTTCATTGACGAGATCCGCGCCGAAAGCTCGATACTCAAATCTGGTGCGATGTCGTAAGTTGAATGCATTCTAAACATAGGGGCCACGTAAATTCGGTTTGAGGGAAATTCAGAGTCGCTGTAATTCACAAAATCTCCTTCCTTTTCTGTAAAAGTTAGACCAGTGATCAAGGTTCGCCAATGAACGAGCGCGCCAAAAGCGATGCCACCGTGTAAGATTGGTGTGAATGACCATTGCTTCTGCCATTCTAATGGAATGGTGACTGTGCGCAATCGATTGTGATGGACTACACGCCGTTGAACCAAAACAAGCACTTCAGCAGAACCAATCACGGAGTTCAACGTGTCACCTGAATTTGGATCCACTTCCACCTGCAACAACACGTCGTCAATAATGTTAAATTGTTCGAATGTACCTTGATAATTGAGCTGGTGGATGAATTCGTTCCACTCGATTCCGACACCCCAATTTTGCTGGAGAGCATTAAATTCGATCATTCCGCCAACGCTCCAAGATCCATCCGATTTCATGTTATCGTTTTGGGCGAGCAGGTTAATTCCGTCTTGTTCCAGATAACTGAACTTGCTCCATGTTGGACCCTGGAACATACGAAGGTTAAATGAACGGTCAGGCCCTTCATTTCCACTGCTTTTTTCATCGTATGATGGAGCCATTGGTGCAAGCTCAGCAACAGGCTGTTGGAGTGATTCGGGAGGGTTTTTAAGGTCCATAAAACGCAACAGGTCCATCGAAGTTAGTTCGGTATCAAACTCGGTATTTTCTTCAGAATAAGAGGTTGAATAGTCTTTGGTGGAAGCTACGGATGCATGTATGGCGAGTCTTTCATTACCCACAATTGCGGGGGGCTCAGCGACTGAAGATTTTTGAGTCTCGTTGGCGGCTGCATCAAAAACACCATCCGAAGTGCTTTCAAAAATGCCATCCGAATTGGCAGAGAGCGCAGGAGTTTCGCCAATGAAAGAAGTGCCCTGAGTTAAAGTTTTAGACAGCGCTTCAGATGTTGAAACATCAGATGCATGTGCTTGCTTTTGGATTTCCTTCGCATCGATGGGCAATTCAGTATTTGGATACAGGAACCATCCTAAGAAAGCAACAATAATGGATACGGAAGTGTATCCAGCAATGCGTCTCCTTGACTTCATATGATTGGCCTTGAGATCATCAGCATCCAATTGATTAGCAATGGATTCCCACAAAGCATCTTGCTCTTGACCAGACACATCCAATTGCGTAGCAATGGAATCCCACAAAGCATCTTGCTCTTGGCCGGACAAAGGTGTGGATTTTTTTCCCAGATTGTCCTTTAATTGTTTTGTGAAATCATTCATACCTTCAGTTTTTGATGAATGTATTGCTCATTTAATTCAACTGCTTGCAAGTGCTTCTTAACCCATAACTTGGCCCGCGAAAGCCTTTGCCGTGAAAGATCACCTGAGATCCCCAAGAGTTCGGACGCTTCGATGTGGGTGAAGCCTTCGATGGATACCAACATGAAAACTTGGTAAAAGTCTTTGGGCATTTCACGCATTTCTTGAAGAATCTGTTCGACCATGAGGTTATTTATCGCAAGGGGTTTTACAGCGGGTTCATGATGTTCCACGATCAGCGTTGTGGTTTTTTGAGATGCCGCCTTTTGACCATAGGTAATCGACGCATTGATTGCAATGCGTGAGGACCAATTCAAAAAGGTTCCTTTCTCAGAGTCAAAGGAAAAGAGGCTTCGGAAAATCCTAAGATAAATTTCCTGTAAGACATCGTTCCATTCTTGGCTATTGTATAAATGCCGTTGAACGATTGCACGCAGATAGGGCAACGTCAAATCATAAAGCTCTCGTTGCGCTTTGCGTTCGCCTTTGAGGCAACGTTGAATCAAATATTCGGGTACTGTGATCTTCATTCTACTCGCTTTCAAATCACGGGATGTTGATGAATATTTGAGCAAGACACCCTTGGGAATCCAAAAATTCAACAGCGAAGAACCCAGAGTTCAACCCGTTGAAATCCATAATACCATCTGATCCTAAAAAGGTACCTACTTGCAATGCCTGCCAGTCTGGGGACAATAAAGTCCATGCATATGGCCCTTGTCCACCAGCAATATAAATCGAAGCTAATCCGATTCCTGATCCGTCATCGGCCGCCGATGATACAAAAGTCAGCGAAATGGAACAATCTGTATTTGTAGCACATTCGCAGTTTGCTGTAATTAGTCCTTCAGTGCTTCCGTCGAGTGAGCACGCATCGCCGACATCTCCCAGTAATTCAGGGCAATCCCATCCCGATAAATTCAATTCTACTTCAGCCATTTCAGCGGTTGAGCAGCCTTCAGAATCGTAAACAATCAATTGGTAGATTCCAAAATCGAGCGCTGTCAGAGATGGTTCCAAACCCACCAAGGATCCGGACCGATACCATGCATAGCTGTAGGGCCCTATTCCTCCGATCGCAGAGCTTTCAAGCATGCCAATTCCCGTGCCGTCATCGGGCGAGGAGCTTATGTCGACGGTCATGCCGCAGGGTTCAGTAACAAGGGTAATGGTCTCGTACTCGCCTTCTTCCAGGATTATGAGCTCATCGATATCTTCCTTTTGGCACGACAAAAAAGCCATTGATATCGCCAAAACCGAAAATATTGGTCCAAATATATAACGCCCTTTTTTACTAATTCTCATAGTATTCAAAATCAAGAATAGTTGTTAGAAAATATGAATAAATCCCGCAGGCATTGCGCCTACGGGATTTTAACTCAAAGCAAAATTGAGTTTTTGATGCTGCCGATTTAGGCATTATCGAATCACAACTTTCTCAGTGCGAATGAAACCGTTCTGCCGAATCTGGCACAGGTACAAACCAGGCGCCAGGTGTTCAACATTGATGCTTTGTGCATTTTCAGCCTCTCCCCGGTTTCGAGTTGTTTGAACAACCACTGACCCATCCATAGAAAGCATGGTGATATTCACCAGGCCGGCAGAAGATGTTTCCCAATTCAGCCCGAATGATCCATTTACTACTGGGTTGGGAGCTATATTAAAGTCCAACTCATCTACTGATTGCTCGTCGATGCCATTGACGACACCATCTTCGCCATTCATGATGGTAATGCTGAATCCGGCAAAGAATCCGTTAATCCATCCCAAGGAGTCAATCTCTAACATTTGGCAAGAGGTCGACACACAATCTTCTTCGTCGTTTGAAACTGTGAGGCATAAATTATATGGGCCGCTTCCTCCGTATGTCCATGAAGGGAATGGATCACTGCTGCTTCCTTCGTCTCCGAAGTCCCAAGAATAGGTGTTGCTCTCCTCGTAGCCCCAGATGAATACAAAGAGTTCAAAAGGAATCACGTCGTTTTCGTTGTACGCTTGCACCACAGTGAAGTCAGCTACGCATGTGTTGGGTTCTTCAAATTCAACGCAATCGCAGTCTTCATCAATGATCCCCCAACCGCCTTGGCATTCATCACCAATGTTGGCCATAAGGTTCGGGCAGTCGTAGGCCGTCGGGACGTCTTCCCAGCCAAATGCAATGCAGCCGTTGTAGTCATTAACCTGCAAGAAATAGGTGCCGGCCGGAACGCTGTCTAGCGTAGTCCCGGTTCCATACACGACATCGAAAAAGTCGGTCCATTCGTAGGTGTAAGGAGGCGTGCCTCCTGATGCGATGGCTTCCACGCTTCCAGAGCCCGTGCCATCATCAATGGACAGCAAGTTGGTTTCGACAACGAGGTCGCAATCCGGAATCTCAATGCATTCACAGTCTTCATCGATCACACCAAATGTACCCTGGTTTATGCCACACGGTTCACCGATGTTGCCAAACAACTCTGGGCAATCGAAATCATTGCCTCCATTGCCTGGATCCCACGTTCCATCCCAATCGTTGGCTTCCACCCAAGCCCAAACATCAGCACATGCTTCCTCATCGCCTGCCATCGCCGCCGAGGTGGATTCAGCAAGCCCACAGTACATCCAAGGTTCGGGGTTGTTTTCGTTTCCGCATTCCATAAGCGCGTACATAAGAAGAAGTTCGGAGTCCAAGCCTTCCAAGCAATTTTCAGGCTCGATGTATTCCACACAATCGCAATTTTCATCAATGATCCCCCAACCGCCTTGGCATTCATCACCAATGTTGGCCATAAAGTTCGGGCAGTCCCATTCGATATCGCCACCGCCGCAACCCACATCGACACTGGCTACATAAATGATGTCGTTTAGCGTGTTGCTTTCAAAGTCAACCGGAGGCAAAATCGTTGTGTCTTCTCCGCATATGATTGCGACATACATCGATAAATTGGCAATCGATTCTTCCCAATAGTATTCTGTTGTAAGCGTTCCCTGTGGAAGCATCGTAAAGGTGTACAGCGGATCATATGTCTCCCATCCAGAGCCCATTTCGTTCCCGGTGCCCATTAAATCGGGGAGCACACTGAAAGAAAGGTGGACGTCAAAAACTGGGAAGCCAGGCGATGGAAGAGCGTTCAATTCGAGATCCAACGTAGTCTGGCCATAGACCGATCCAAGACCAAATAAGATCAAGGCGAGTGTTAGAAAAAAGTTTTTCATATGTAAAGTTATTTAGTTCATAAGGTAATACCACGTTTTGCCTTATCTGTGACAAGGATTTACCAGAAAGTTAAGAATCAGCCCATCAAATTTGCGTAGGTGAGTGGATATAGACAACACAAGACTTCTTCGTAATTCTAAGTGAATTTGGATGATATGGCGAAAACAGGTAAGAGAGAGCTAAAAGTTATCTTAAACATAACTGTTGTATAGCTAAGAGGACTTAGGTTCACTCTAAGTTATCGAGATGTAGAAGAGTTACTCCAGATAAGAGGAGTGAAAATTGATCAAATTTCAACGCGAAAAACTCAACAGATAAGAAAGTACTTTTAATAAGAATTCGTGAGAGCGTGCTAGAATATTATATTAGCAGATAAACACAGTTAGAAAATGAAGCGGACATACAATAACGATTTGATACACAAAAACATCCTTATTATATGTACTGGAAACTCATGTAGAAGCCAAATTGCTGAAGGATTTCTGAAAAAATTAATTCCGCCAACAAATGTTTTCAGTGCAGGTATTGAAACACACGGTGTAAATGAGCGCGCAATTAAAACAATGTCAGAAGTTGATATTGACATTAGCTTACAAACGTCAAATCATATTGATGAATATAAGGATATTGATTTCTCACATATAATTACAGTATGTGACCAAGCCAATGAAAACTGTCCGGTTTTTCCATCTCAATCACTAAGGCATCATATAAACTTTACAGATCCTTCAAAAGTAAACGGAACGGAGGAAGAAATTATGGCTGAATTTCGAAGAACAAGGGAGCTGATAAGAATGTACTTAGAAGAATTCGTTAACGAAAAAAAATAATCATTTAATCTGAGAATTAAGATATTCCACTACTGCGCATGCAGAATTATAATTTGTCGCCAGAGGTATGTTATGAACATCACACAGTCTCATTAACATCGCAATATCAACATCGTGTGGATGTTTATCTAAAGGATCTCGAAAAAATATCACTCCATTAATTTCTCCTCGAGACACCATCGCTCCAATTTCAGCATCTCCTCCAAGTGGTCCACTATTTACAGTTTCTATAGTTTTCACACCCGCTTTTTTCAACATGGAGCCAGTTGTACCTGTAGCGACTAATTCTAATTTTGAACTAGAAAAAAACGGCAATCTTTTGAGAACAAAGTCAACCATATCTGCCTTCTTACCATCATGTGCAATTAAAGCTATTTTCATACTGCAATGATAAAAACGAAATCACGAAAGAATGTGAGATCAATATGAACAAATGGTTAAATAATCATTGACAAATAAAATGGGTTAATTCTACGGCCGATGGAGTAATCGGTTACCTAACAACCAGACGAAGTACTAGGCTGGCGCCTTCTTGGGTCTGAATTTGTCCGAGATAGGTCCCCGCTGTCAAGCGGCTCAAATCCAACGTGCTTTGTCCCCGACCGTACTGAAACAGGACCTCCTGTCCGAGGAGTGTCCGGACGGTAAGTTCCCAGTTGACATCTGCCGCGATGCCAGAGAGCATCACGGATCCTTTAGCCGGGTTCGGAACGAAACGAACCTTCATCAGTCCGGATTCCTCGTCGATACCCGACTCAGAGCAGATGACTACACCATAAACGTTCTCTGCGGGTACATTCTGCTCCACTTGGTCGACGAGGAGGTTTCCCGCCTCATCTTCCACCTTGTAGCTATATGATTCAGGGTAGTATCCACCATTGACCTCGAAGTTGATGTCATATCCATCTTGGATGTCCACATAGCTGATGAGGGCATTTCCATTGAACCAATACCCCCCAATAACATCTGCAATAACAGGACCGTCATAAACCCACAGACTTGCCGCACCCCATCCGTCAAAATCGGAGTAGAGGGTGACCTTGATTTCGCTACACTCGGGCGCCTCTGCACACGCCTTCAGTCCGTGGACGCCGGCTGCAGATCCGAACTGAAAACTCGAGTTCGATTGAGAATCGGAATCAAAGAGGACCGTGCCTTCCGCGTCCACGACCTCAAAATTGCCGGGCCAGCCGGCAAACATTGAGACGTAGTTCATGTCGACGACCGATCCCTCGTTCACGGCGAAGGCATAGCTGTTGGAAAAGCCATCTTGCACAGTTGGTTCTCCCACGAGCACATTGTCCACCAACACCTGCATGACACCGCTCCAACCCTCACCATATGGGGCATACATGTTTAAGGTCCAAGTGCCACAAGTGCCAACTGGATTGGGAAAGTTGAAGTCGATGACTTCTTTGATGACGTGAACCACACCGTTGTAGGCGAGTAGATCAGGTACGGTGATCAGTGCATTCTCGATGAAGATGTCACCGTCTTCGACGAAGGAGTAAATTGGATCTCCGCCGTAGCTGATGTGAAGTCCGTTGTTGCCCAGTTGATCGCTTGTCAGTGGAACTTCCACGATGTGCCGGCGCAAGATTTCGTCCCAATCAGGAGAGTCGAACAGGTCGTCCACGTCGTCGAACCCGTTCTCTTCAGCAAAGGCTAAGATTGCTTCATCTGTAGGAGCGAAGACTGTGAAGTGTCCTGGAACGTCTTCATTGTCATTAATGACCGGCTGACCAATGAGGTCGTCATTGAGCAGGTTGGCGACGAGTTCCTGTTCGAAAAGGTTGTGGCTCGGGCTTTCGACCACGATTTGGTAAACGGTGGCTTCAGGAGAGCTAGAGGGGGCCATTCCGTAGTCGATGATGTGGACGACACCATTGTCGGCAGTGTAGTTCGTCTCGACGATGTTGGCACCATCGATGGTGAGACCTCCTCCAGCACCTTGACCAACGATCGCATCCTCGCCCTGCAAGGTCGGCAGGGCCATTCCTGATTCGAGGTCCTCGGCCAGATAAATGCCCTCCACAATGTGGTATTCCAGAATGTCTTGGAAATCTGGAATGGCCAGCATGTCGAATTGACCCAGGTTCATGAGGTCACCGAGTGCATCGATGGCGTCTCCATTTGGAAGGAACACGGTGTACTCCTCGATTCCAGTGAGGGCCTCCGCGCAGCTCAGGCAGGAGTATTGCATGGCGAAGGTGGATTCCCAAACGTTGTTTAAGGTAAGCATCAAGTCGAGAAGGGTGAAGGCGTCGACGGTGATGGTCCCGACCATGCCAAGCTGTGCCTGGAAGCCGATGCTAGAATCGAAGTTGTAGACTCCGGGGATGTCGAAAGTCACCACGCCCATACAGGTACCTTCTTCGGTGCCTTCGGTTTGTTCAAGGTAGAACTCAGACGGATTACTCCAGGACTCGCCTGTGAGGGTGTTGGTGATGCCGTTGACGTCATGCGTACCCTGAACGTTAACAAAGGCAACGGTTTCACCGGGCAGGATGGTCAGCTCCGATGGGGCGAAATAGTAATCGGCCATCACGATGGTATGGTCCGCTTCGCATTGAGCTCGGCCATGAAGACAGAAGAAAAACAAACCGATGACACACGTAAGGAGTTTTGATTGGGCTGAAATGCGTTTCATGAAAGGGGGGTTAAAAATTTTCGGAAGAATGAAAAGTCTAACATTTTAGAATGACTTTAATTATATATACTCTTACGATGGTAAAAGTGTGACAACTTTGCTCGAGATGAGACTATTTAGTTCATATCAATATTTGTTGAAGTCTTACAAAAGACTGCTTTTTGATTGATTAGGTTTCTTAGAAACTTCAAGTGATTATTTGTATTGGTAATTTTAAATGAGATCCTATGAGTATTAAATTGAATCACCAAGTTTTGAGCTTTCACAATTGTTAATTGATGAAAATTGGTGGCTATTGCATATTCGTCATGATTAAACCTGAAATAAGCCACTAATCCTTTTTTTCTAATTTCAAAATTAGCACATATTCTACCAGGTGATTTCCCCTTAAAAATATCTGGTTCTGCTATGATGATGTCATACTTAGGTGAGCCAAAGACTTTATTTTGTAGTTGTTCAAAAAAAGTAAAACGATCACCTGCTATGTCATTGACTAGTTTTTCTTTTTTGCGTCTTTCAACAGTTAATTTTAAAAGCATTTTTACGGATTGATTGCTGTTCTGAATGTTAGATTAATTCTAGATTCCATATCAGTTAATGACTTTGGTATTGAGTGCCTAAGTTTATCTTGTGTCGGATACTTCATAATGAGTAAGTCACCTGAGTTTAGTTTTAGTTTTAGGGTTTTCTTACCCAAACCATGCACATTTTTTTTTTTAAATTTCATCCATCTAGCCCCCCCTAAACTTAATGAAGCAATTGGAGAAGTTTGGTTGTAAATATTTTCATCATCTGAATGCCAACCCATTGAATCATTTCCATTTCTGTATAAATTCATTAAGACAGAATTATAAAATGTGTTTGTTTCTTTCTCAATTTTTGAACGAATTTGATTTAAAGTTTTTGTCATGGGTTTTGCTTCGAAATGAATATTTGAATATTTCATATCTACGGAGCCATACCAATCATTGAGCCTAGGTATTTTATGTTTTTTACCAAATATAATAATGTCATTTTGCACCCATGCTGTTTTTTTATAAAATTGGTTGAACAGCATCCTGGAATATTCTTCACTAAAAAAAGATTCAAATATTAAAAGCTCACAGCCATAGAACGATTTTGATATCATCTTCAAAACGTTATTATAATTTTATCTTCTGAAACAAGGCCATTAAACCGACATAGAATTCCTTTAGATTCATTCGTTGAATGTAATAAACATCTTTCCGATTAAGAGTTAAATAAAAACAAAATGCAACTACAAGGCTAGGCACATAACCAAGATGGCAACACCTATATTAAATATAATTGTAGCTCCCATTAAATGATTCAACTTGAATGTGAGTCCCGTCATTGTTGTTGCAAATCCTAAAGTGTAATTTTGCGTTTACAGCAGTCTCAAAAAAGATGGACATGACACTAACTTGATGTAAATTGTGAGTAAAACTTCAACCATGAGACTTCTATTTACTGTTTTAGCTTGTTTGATGAGTGTGAGTGGATTTTGTCAAACAGACGATGCGCGTGTACTCATTATTGGAATAGATGGATTACGTTCAGATTGCCTTGCATCTTCTGAGACGCCAGCCATTGACGCATTGATTGCTGATGGTCTATTTAGCCCCGATGCACTCAACAACGACATCACATACAGTGGACCAGGATGGTCTGGTATGCTATGCGGTGTGTGGTCAGATAAACATGGCGTTACCGGAAACAATTTCATTGGGAGCAACTTTGCTGACTTCCCATCCTATATGAAACGACTCGAAGAAGAAAATACAGAACTTAACACCTATTCTTTTTGTCACTGGTCTCCCATTAATGATTACATTCTAGAAAATGATGTAGATGTGTCGATAAATACGACCAGTGATGCTGCAGTTCGTGATGCAGCCGTCAATGTTTTGCAAAACGAAAATCCACATGCCATATTCCTGCATTTCGACGAAGTTGATGGTGCGGGACATAGCTACGGTTTCAATCCAAATGCTCCTGAATATATCAATACCATTGAAGATACCGATGGGTTCGTCTCTGAGGTGATGAATGCCCTCACGAATAGACCCAACTACATAAACGAAAACTGGTTAATCTTAGTTTCGACCGATCACGGAGGTGTAGGGCTCAACCATGGTGGAACATCCATTGAAGAGGAAACTATTTTCTTTATTGCAAGTGGATTAGCGATTGAAAGCGAGTTAATTTTAAAAGATACGCTTGAAGTATTACCTCCACCCGAGAACTGTATATCACCTGGTTCTGCTGAATTGAACTTTGAAGGCGGCGGGAATGCTGTATACATTGATGAAAACCCAATTCTTCAACTAGGTTCGGAACAAGACTTTACCATCGAAGTACGTATTCGAACCGACATCACTTCAGATGTAGCCATTATTGGCAATAAAGATTGGGATTCTGGTCTAAACCCTGGGTTTGTTTTTTCCTTTGAATATCCGAATGGACCTGCTTGGAAAGTCAACATAGGTGATGGTAATGAACGTGCAGATGCGAATGGATCAAGTGGGGTAGCCGATAATCAATGGCACACGCTTTCATGTTCTTTTGACCGTGATGGAATGATGCGACTCTATACCAATGGTGTTTTTGTTGCCGAGGAAGACATCTCTAATATCGGAAACATAGATGTAGGAAGTGGTTGGGCTATTGGTTCAGATATTTTAGGAGATTACAGCTATACGGGAGCAATTTCTGAGGTTAGATTTTGGCATAACCTCCTCAGTGATGAAACCATTAACGCCTGGCATTGTAGCCCAATAAATTCAACACATCCAGATTGGGAATTCCTAATAGGACATTGGGCCTTAAATGATGGCGATGGTACAGAAGTCAGTAATAGCACAAGTGCCGATCTATCTGGAACCATCCAAGACGCCACATGGCATCAACCGGAAAGTGTAATCACGTTTGACTACAGTAATACACCGCGCATTATTGACGTTGCAGTAACTGCCTTAGATCACATGTGCCTCAACATTGAACCCAATTGGAACTTAGATGGAATCTCATGGGTCAATGGGTGTAACATTAGCGACATTACACGAATCGAACGAAGTACATTCAAAACCACACTGTATCCTAACCCTGGCTCAGATGAATTTCAGATTAATGGACTTTCAAAAGATGCGACCATAGAGGTTTTTAATCCGCAAGGACAGTCCATTTATGCAGGTCAAAATGTTTCTTCAAATGCGCACATACCCCATGTCACAGAAAATGGGGTTTATATTATTCGAATTTTTGATGGTGAACATAAAAGAACATTGCGCTGGATTCGTCAGAAATAAAAACCAGAGACGGCAGGAATACCTTCGCGCTCGCTTTGCTCGGCTCGGTGTTCAAGTCTGGCTCTCACAGGGAACTGATGTTAGGAATGAAATCAGTTCGTAGCCCCGGCAGAGCTACACACCCCTTCCCCCTATCTAAAATTAGAGCAAAAAGAGGGCCGCTCACTGGACTTGAACTTTGTGTCTGGGTTCCTGTTACATCTTTCCT
>CAWVRV010000023.1:0-28176 GCA_963932755.1 uncultured Flavobacteriales bacterium
CACCATGGCAAAGCGACAGTATGAAGAAGTGGAAGGAGAATTTAATCTTAGGGGCGGAAGAAGCAGGCATTAACATTCACGCACCATGGCATGAATTAAGCAATGAAGAGGTCGCAAAGGTTTGGTCTGGCACAAAGCGCATCAAAGGAATCAACAGGTTCTTTGAGTATGTTGTGAAAAAGGGATACAAAATTCAGTACCGCGTTTTACTGAGTCGTTACAGAGGACGGGCGATTTGTACAGAATGCAATGGCGCAAGGATTCGGAAAGAAGCATCCTACGTGCTCATCGATCAAGTGCCTGTGACTGATATTCTTGATTGGCAAGTCAGTAAGGTCCTGAGGCATATCAAAAACATCAATCTGAGTGAAAACGATGCAACCATCGCAAAGCGAATCATCCGTGAGATCACAGAGCGACTTGAATGCCTTTGCAACTTAGGGTTGGGATATTTAACGCTTCTGAGATCGAGTCCCACATTAAGTGGGGGCGAAAGCCAAAGAATAGGCCTAAGCACATGCCTTGGCAGCTCTCTGGTAGGAAGCACATACGTCCTAGATGAACCCAGCATAGGACTTCATCCCCACGATACAAAACGATTAATCTCCGTGCTTTACGGTCTTAGAAATCAAGGGAACACAGTTGTGGTGGTTGAACATGATGAGGATATTATGCGCGCAGCAGATTATCTTGTGGACATGGGGCCCATGGCCGGCACGTTTGGCGGCGAAGTTGTGTTTTCTGGAAACCACCAAGAACTCGAGGAATTGCCAGAAGAACATGAATCGTTGACCTCGGCATACCTCACAAAAAGAAGAAGCATCGTCGTACCTCCTGAACGACGGGTCCTTAAAGATAAACTGACCATTTTAGGAGCAAGAGCAAACAATCTGAAGGGATTTAATGTCGATGTCCCTCTGCGGGGTTTGGTCGCAGTGACCGGTGTAAGTGGTTCAGGGAAAAGCACCTTAATCACAGATATTCTTGTACCAGCATTAAAATCCAAACTTGAAAACTTATCTCCGTTTACAAAAGGATTTACGGGGCTAGAAGGGGACATAAGCACCATCAGCTCGCTCGAATTCATCAATCAAAACCCCATAGGCAAATCCTCTCGATCTTGCCCAGTAACCTATGTCAAAGCATTTGATGAGATCCGCACACTTCTAAGCAGCACTGCTCATGCAAAAGCGAAAGGATTTAAACCCTCGCATTTCAGTTTCAATGTCCCTGGAGGCAGGTGTGAGGTTTGTGAGGGAGAAGGGGTCATTACAGTTGGAATGCAATTCATGGCAGACCTTAAGCTTAAATGCGAAAACTGTGGCGGAAAACGCTACAGTGAGGAAGTCCTTGAAGTCACCTGGAATGGCAAAAATATCCACGAAATCCTGAGCATGACTGTGGAGGATGCGATCTTGTTCTTTGCGGAAGATCGAGGCAGTAAAACCACTGCAAGTGAACGCCGGTTAGCCACAAAACTACAACCCCTATTTGACGTAGGCCTCGGATATGTTTCTCTGGGACAGGGGTCCAACACACTGAGTGGTGGTGAAGCACAGCGAATTAAACTTGCAACATTCTTATCTCGTGGTGACAAACAAGGACATACACTGTTTGTGTTCGACGAGCCCACGACAGGACTTCATGTCCATGATGTATCGAAACTTCTCGAATCCTTTACACGCCTCATCAATCAGGGACACTCCATCGTTGTAATCGAACACCAAACAGATGTGATCAAGTCAGCTGACTACGTCATAGATTTAGGCCCAGAAGGCGGAGAAGCAGGTGGCTCCCTCCTATTTACAGGCACACCTGAAGAGTTGGCGAAATGTAAGGAGTCCATTACTGGACAACACTTGGCACTTTAACCCGCGACGAATACGATGCCTTCAGCTTTGATTTGCTCACCTCCACTCTCTAGCACTTCATTTTTCATCACCGCTTTTGTTCGACCATGAAGGTTGATAAGCCCGTTAATTTTGCCTTCGGTTGTAAGCTGCATTAGAAGGATTCTTTTTGAAGAACCGGCCATGCTTTGACGTTTGTCAGGAGTCACAAACCAAGCTCCGTTGCTTGTTTCTAGTTTCCCACCTGATGTTTCAAATTCTCCGAACTCCATAATAAACCCTGAGAGCGAATTCATGTAGTTGTCCTCTGACCCTATCGTAACCCAACTGTCGTAAGCCAGCTCAGGATTTACTGAGAGATCATAACGTTGGATATCTGTCGACAAAGGACCTCCCTTTGGATGCTGATAAAAAGGCTTCGTGGATGTAATAGACAACAATGCCGAAGATTCGCCATAAATAGCATCTAGAATATCTCCTTCGTTCTCAAAAACAGCATAGACACGAAATGTTTTTCCGGGCACTTTGCCTTCGTTGTCTATTTCGTCTACTTCGAGTCTTAAAAACTGAGCGCTTAAAGGAGCGACCATTAATGTCATCAGTACAGCTGTAAATAGTATAGTAATACGGTTCATATCAATGATAATTCGTGAATAATATCTTCGTTTGTTTGTTTTGCAGACATAAGATAATCAAATCTAGTGCCAAATATAAAGTTCTACTTAACCAATCTGCTTTTTTCGAGGATTCTTCTTGAACCCAATGACCCTTGACCAAACGCTCTCTTATGCGCCAATATGTAAGTAAGATTAATCTCGTGAGAGTGTTGACTTAACAGGTTGTCTCCGGTCGTAATATCATAAGAGTAGGAAAACCCTATACTTGCGAATTCAATCCCAGCAGAAACAGTAACAGCATCCCCCATCCTCACTCCCAAGCCACCCCAGTACAATGCCTGATAGAACTTATAAATCACACGAGAATGGATGTCAATTTGTGCAGGGGTAACTTCTGTGAGACGAAGCATACCTGAAGTTTGGACTGACATGTCATTCGTTACATCAGTCGTATAGCTGCCCATAAATCTGTAGTGACGTATGTGCTGATTCAGGTCATTTTCAACACCTATCAGGCCGAGTTTGTCTTGGAAAAGATTTGAAACAGCAATCCCGAAAAAATAATCAGACCCATAGATCATCATTCCAGTAGATGCATCCACTCCGAAAGTCGTTTCTAAGGAACCATTGAGTGCAGGGTCGTCCTGATCCCAAACATTCAAATCACTGCTGTCAAATCCAAACTGGGTGCCTTGTAAAGAAAGACCAAAGGAAACAGCATCTGAATTGGGAAGGCGCAATTGATACGACCCGGTAAGTTCAACACCAGTTTGAGAAACAGCACCACCCATGTCGTCATTGTATACAATGATCCCACCTCCAATTTGGTTTGGGAACGAGCTATGCACACTAAATACAGTGGTCGTAGGAGCTCCGTCAAAACCTGCCCACTGATGGCGATATGAAGAACCGAATACTGTGACAGGTTCTGTACCTGCAACCGCTGGGTTAATCAGAAAAGAATTTACGGGAAAAGAGGTCCTTCTAAATCGCTGCTGCGCTTGAAGCGGAGCTGCAAAAATAAAAATCCAAAATAAGGCAATGAGTAGTCGTGTCATCGTTTCAGTATTTAAGAGATACCGTACCCGTAATCGGCGGGTCGTATGGGCTCAACTCAATCGTATAATAATAGTCTGCAACAGGGAGACGTTGATTGTTGAATCGACCATCCCAATTCACATCCCCTTCATCTGAGAAGAATAACAATTGTCCCCATCTGTTGTATACTTTAACTTCAGATTGAGGAAAGTCTAACAAACCTCCTACAATCCATTCATCATTGTATCCATCTCCATTTGGCGTCAGCGCATCTGCGATGAAAAGACAACCTTCTATATGCGTTATCGCTTCCGAAACAGTTAGATTGCAGCCAATTGCATCCGTTACTGTGACTGTGTAAGTATCTTCTGTGAGTCCAATTGCGGTCGCGGAAGTTTGATCAAAAGGATCGCTCCATAAGTAAGTGAAAGGAAAATCTCCTCCATCAATTGAGACAGTGATCGTTCCATCCTCAGCGTTCCAACAAGTGACAGGAGAAGGGAAAGTGGTTAGAATCATATCTGTAATGATTGCGACATCAATAGAGAATGTATCCGTAATCTGACATCCCAACACATCAGAAACGATGGCCGTATAGGTCATTTCACTGAGGTTGTTGAGGTTTGCTACATTGCCCAATGTATCTGTGACCATCCAAGTAAGCTCTCCCGTTCCTCCAGCAGGGAATATATCTGCAGACCCATTGCTCATTCCTGTACAAGTTGCTGAAGTCGTCGAAATCAGGAATTCAAGTGGAGGGGGTGCATCAATGAGGAAAGGTACATTTGTAATACAACCGTTGTCATCAACAATTGACGCAACATATTCCGAAGCGCAAAGACTGTCTTGGCTTGAAGAAGTCAATCCACTTAACGCATCTGTAATTTCAAGGGTTAAAAAGCCCGTACCACCAAAATAAAGCAAGTCTACTGACCCGTTACAATCACTTCCACAAGTGATGGGTGCTGCAGAAACAATCTGAAGTGTAATGTCATCTGGCTCTAAAACTTCGATCACCTCAGTTCCTGTTGAGCAGTCAAAAATGTCAATGATTTGCACATTGTAATTGCCTGGAACAAGTCCTTGGACAGTGTCTGGAAGAAGAAGAGTATCTGAGTTGACAACAATAAATAAATCTCCGGAACCACCGGAAGCTTCTGCACCAATAGATCCATTGGCATTTCCTTGGCAATCAATATCGCTTGTTGTGACAATTGCCTCGATCGGCAAAGGACAATTCACGAATAAAACGGTATCTAAAGAGCACCCTTCTGAATCATTTATAGAAAATGTAAACGATCCGTCTCCATCTTGGCAAACCAAATCGGTCCAACATTCATTTGCCCCACCCACTGAAGCGACATCCGAACCGACAGGGTCTAACACTGATATGAATAGATCTCCGGAACCACCAGATGCTCCTGGAGCTAAAAGACACACTGTTGCATCACCTTCTCCGAAGCAGTCATTGTCAGAAACAAGCTCAAACTCAGCCATGATAGGACCAGGTGCTGTTACGGCAAAGGAGGTCGTATCAATACATGTAAATTCATCCATGATGACCATCGAATAACTTCCGGGCGACAAGTCATCGAAAGAAGAACTGCCCTGAGGCCCGAGGATTACCTCTCCTCCTTGGTCTAAAAGAACATACGTCGCAAGAGAGGGGTCACCTACACCTAAAAACTCCACTTCTACGGTAGAAGAACCTCCAGCACAAGGAAGAACCGCTCCACTGACTGTCGCATCCTGCGTAAGATAGGGTTCGCATGGGTTGGAAATACAGGTTTGTTCTGTCGGCTCAAAGAATTGAGGGTCTGCTTGCACCCCTTCTATAAAGACGTGAAAGCTAGCTCCCAAACACCAATCACCACAGGTTGTTACTTGCGCTATTAAAATCCGCAAATCAGTTCCGGCAACAGCATTGATGGGCGAAGACAAAACAAAGAGTGCGCCATCAGAGATTGAACTAGAACAGATGTCGGAACCATCAGGAAGGTCAATTGATTGTGGAATGTCACCCGGCGCATCGCTGCTTTCCATTCCTATTGTCCAATAGGAGTCATATTGCCACAAAGGAAAAGCATCCCAAAAAAAGCTTGAGTTAGACGCATCCATCAAAACACTCGTGGCAACAGGGTTAAAACAACCACAAGGAGCATCGATTTCCAATGGGATCGTACCTAGGACTGCAACATCTGAATAGATTGCACTCAATACATCCGTTGTATTGGTGAACTCGGCGTAAACTTTGTAGGTTACATAACCATCCAAAGTCCCCAATGGATCAAACGTATCTTCTGGAGAAGGCGTGTTAGGTCCGTAGAATGCAGTATCGACTTCAAAAGTGACACCCGTCATCTGGGCGTTTGTCGTAGAAACAAACATCACAGCAAACCCTATAATTAAGAGGCGGAAATTCATGCAAGTAGTAGAAATATTCAAAGTAGAAATCGGAATCAATTCAAGACCGCAAATTAACGGATTTCACCTAATAAAGACCTAAAACCTGTCACCTAATTTTTTTGAGAGAAACATTTGGTTCAAAAAAGAGGTCACAAATTGCAGCATTCCATGTTTAAATCGAATAAAAAGACAAGCATGACAACTTGTTAAATTTCATAAGTGGATTCCGATTACGCCATCTTACACCCTATAACTGAGGATATGTAGCACAAAATGAGCGCGGATTTGTGCCTGTGATGAATACATTTATGGGATTGACAAACTTGAGCGTGTGACCTGTCAGCTATGACTTAATTTTGCATTGAAATTCTAGCTATGGAAGTAAAACAACCTTATAGACCTAAAAATAAAATCCGAATCGTCTCGGCTGCAAGTTTATTTGACGGTCATGACGCAGCGATTAACATCATGCGCCGTATTATTCAACGAACTGGTTGTGAGGTAATACACCTTGGCCATGACAGAAGTGTGGATGAAGTTGTGACAACGGCGATACAGGAAGATGCACAGGCAATCGCAATGACATCTTATCAAGGAGGTCACAACGAGTATTTTAAATACATGAAGGATTTGCTTGACGAGCGTGGCGCTGGGCATATTAAGATATTTGGAGGAGGAGGAGGAACAATTCTCCCAAGTGAGATCGCTGCTTTACAAGAATATGGAATTACACGGATCTACCACCCTGATGACGGAAGAGAGATGGGACTCCAAGGGATGATCAATGACCTGGTTGAAAAATCTGATTATGAAACAGTGCCTTCCATAGAGGAGTTAGACGGCGCCATTGAACGATTGGGGGAAAGGAACATTCGTGACATCGCGCGGACGATCACTGCCGCTGAGAACGATGCCGAGTCCTTCTCAAAAGCATTCGAAAGTGTATACCCAGAATTACCCAAAGTACCCGTCCTGGGGATTACAGGCACAGGTGGGTCTGGAAAATCATCCATGGTGGATGAACTCGTACGTCGTTTCTTGGCTGATTTTCCTGAGAAACGTATCGCATTGGTCTCTGTAGACCCTTCCAAACGCAAAACTGGAGGTGCGTTACTGGGGGATCGGATCCGAATGAACTCGATTCACAACGAAAGAGTATACATGCGTTCTCTGGCGACACGTCAGTCAAACTTAGCCTTGTCAAAGCATGTTGCTGAGGCATTAAATGTATTGAGAGCTGCTGAATTTGATTTGATTGTTCTTGAAACTTCTGGGATAGGCCAAAGCGACACCGAAATCATGGAGCATAGCGATGTTGCGCTCTATATCATGACCCCTGAGTTTGGTGCTGCGACACAACTTGAGAAGATTGACATGCTGGACTTTGCAGATGTCGTCGCCATCAACAAATCAGACAAACGTGGCGCACAGGATGCGCTTAGAGATGTTCGGAAGCAATTTAAACGCAACCACGACCTCTGGGAAGCCAAAGATGACGAGCTGCCTATCATTGCGACGATCGCCAGTCAATTCAACGATCAAGGTACAAATTTTCTGTACGAAACTCTGATGAAGGAGCTCGTGAAAAAATCCGGAGATGAACTCGCATCTTCAACGAAAGAAACTGGCTTGTTGAGTCAAAGCGAGAAAGTGTTTATTATCCCACCATCTAGAGTGAGATACTTAAGTGAAATTGCAGAAGCAAACAGATCTTACGACAAATGGGCGGCAAAACAAGCAACTATTGCGGGAAGAGTTCAAGCCTTACAGAAGGCCGCCGATGAATTTACTTCCGACGAATCGACCAAATCCGCAGTATCTGCAAAGGCGGATGAGGTCCAACTGGAGCTTGATCATAAAATGCTGTCCTGGCTAGAAGGATGGCCTGCATTGAAAGCGCGTTATAAAGAGGACACCTTCAGCTATGAGGTGAGGGGAAAGGAAATTAACATCCATACAAAGCAAACGTCTCTTTCGAACAAAAGCATTTCAAAAGTCGCCCTCCCCTCTTTCACTGGATGGAGTGATTTGGTCAAATACGCCACGCAAGAAAATCTTCCTGGATCTTTTCCATACACAGCTGGAATATATCCTTTCAAGAGAACTGGAGAAGATCCTACGAGAATGTTCGCTGGAGAAGGCGGACCTGAAAGAACGAACAAGCGATTCCATTACGTCTCATTCGGATTGCCTGCAAAAAGACTTTCAACGGCATTCGACTCAGTCACTCTATACGGCAGCGACCCTGATTTAAGGCCCGACATCTATGGGAAAGTCGGAAATGCTGGAGTGAGTATTTGTTGCCTCGACGATGCAAAGAAACTTTACAGTGGGTTCGATCTATGCTCTGCAAAGACGAGCGTTTCGATGACCATAAATGGTCCGGCTCCCATGGTACTTGCATTCTTCTTAAATGCTGCGATAGATCAAACCTGCGAGAAATACATCACAGAAAACGCGCTCGAATCAGATGTTGAAAAAGTACTCAAAGCGAAATGGGACGACCAGGGGTTGACACGTCCTCATTATGAGGGAGCGTTGCCAGAAGGCAACAATGGTCTGGGCTTAATGTTACTCGGGTGTACGGGAGATGAGATTCTAGATAAGGACACCTATGCCGCACTTAAAAAACAGGCATTAACTTCTGTAAGAGGAACTGTTCAAGCCGACATTCTCAAAGAAGATCAAGCCCAAAACACATGTATCTTTTCGACGGAGTTCGCGCTCAGATTGATGGGCGATGTGCAGCAGTATTTTATCGATAAAAAGGTGCGCAATTTTTACTCTGTATCTATCAGTGGCTACCACATCGCAGAAGCCGGCGCAAACCCAATCACCCAGCTCGCATTTACACTGTCTAATGGATTTACTTACATCGAATACTATTTAAGCCGAGGGATGGACATCGATGCGTTTGGCCCCAATCTCAGCTTCTTTTTCTCTAACGGGGTAGACCCCGAATATGCAGTGATAGGAAGAGTGGCGAGAAGGATTTGGGCCAAAGCAATGAGAGAGAAATACGGCGCCTCCCCTCGCGCTCAAATGCTCAAATACCACATACAAACTTCGGGCAGATCTCTGCACGCTCAGGAGATAGATTTCAATGACATCCGCACAACATTACAAGCGTTGTATGCGATTTACGACAACTGTAATTCACTCCACACAAACGCATATGACGAGGCGATTACAACTCCTACAGAAGAGTCTGTGAGGCGCGCAATGGCGATACAACTCATCATCAACAAAGAACTTGGGTTGGCCATGAATGAAAACCCAATGCAGGGATCATTTGTGATTGAGGAACTCACGGATCTCGTAGAGGAGGCCGTTCTTTTAGAGTTTGACCAAATTACCGAGCGCGGAGGAGTGTTGGGCGCCATGGAAACCATGTACCAACGGTCACGAATTCAAGAGGAATCACTTCACTACGAAACCCTGAAACACTCTGGCGAATATGAAATCATAGGGGTGAATACTTTCTTAAGCAAAGATGGTTCCCCAACCATCATTCCTGAAGAGGTCATCCGAGCTACTGAAGATGAGAAAAAGGTTCAGCTTTGCAACCTGAAAGCACTGCACACAGCCATGCACGGTTGTTCTGCTGATGCAATCCATCAAGTTCAAGAAGCTGCTGTTTCAGGTGGAAACATTTTTGAAGAACTTATTGAAGCAAGTAAAGTCGCTTCATTGGGTCAAATCACAGACGCAATGTTCCATGTGGGAGGGGCATATCGTCGCAACATGTAATCTTAAGAATGCGCTTTTTACGAAATTTAATCAGCATTGTTACAGGGTTGGTGTCTGGGGGGCTTGCTGTTTTCTTTGTCGCGTCATCTGGACGAGGCTTTTTCCTAGAATATCAAGATGTGCCAAACATCACAGAACCTTTGGCTTTTGCTTCTTTTATTGAAACATTGCCCGTAGGCGCTTTTATCGTGTTGCTTTTTGCACATAGTACAGGGAGTCTACTCGCGGCATTTGTTGCGACAAGTTTGTCAGGACACACGCGACCTACTCCGGCTATTGCAGTAGGAGTTCTCATGCTCGCGGGAGGGATCAGAAATCTAATTTTAATCCCTCACCCTGTTTGGTACCAAATAAGCGAAGCAATCATCTATTTGCCCGCAGTATTCGTTGGGTACATACTGTCGGTAAAAGTCACTCAAATGATTACCTCACGACAGTCACACAACCTCTGAAAGTTGATGAACTTAAATCGTGAGAACCAAGTGCGGTAACGGTGTACATATAGACCCCATCAGGGACAAAATGATTTCCTCCTGCACTGCTGTTTTGACCAACCCAAGGAATCTCAGGGTTCGTGGTATCAAACACAACCTCTCCCCACCTATTCAATACCGTAAATCTGTATTGATCAGCCGTGAAACCTTGGCCCAAAGGAAGAAAACTGTCATTTACGCCATCGTTGTCAGGTGTAAAAGCGTTGGGAATAAACAAACTGAATTCCACTTCCTTAAATAACGCCACAACACTTTCAAAAGGAACACCTTCGAGGTTTAAAGCCATTTCAAGATTCCTGTTGTTTGGAGAAGGTTCGGTTTCTTGCACAATCCACCTGTCAAACTCCCATTGATCAGCTTCAATGGCTCTGAAAATTAGGGGGCCATTTGTTACCAAACCGCTTGTCCAATAATCATCAACATAGGCCGTATTGTAGATAGAGACAGCTCCAGCTTGTGCCGGCTGCACCTCTACTTCTAATTCTGTATGCTCAATGTAAGTGAAGTTCGCTGTCACAACACCAGGCAAAGCGATTTCCAAATTGGCATTTGAAGCATTCACGTCGGGACTGACAACATTCTCGAAAGGCGTTGATGACCAATGTGAAAACTGCCACCACTGACCGCTACTCACAGCTTGTATTGTGTGACCGCTCACAGTCAGAGATTCCGTTGAGGGGTATGAATCGATGGCAACGCCATCCAAAATGATGCTTCCAGACCCAATCGGCTCGACATTAAAAACCACGTCTTCTGGAGGAACTGGGATTCCAAAATGGGCAATAACCGTCAAGTCTCCAGACAGATCTAATGTCCACAACACATCTGTAGGGTCAGTTAAAACGGCTGTTCCGGAGGCGATCTCCCAGAATAAAAACTGAACGCCATAATTTTCTTCAGCTGTCAATGTCACAGGAATCTCTTCAAAATAGAAACCGTTAAATGGACTCATCGCAGGCAAAATATCAACAGAATTTATTTCTACATCTCCCATCCCGACAATTTCAACGGTCAGTGTCACAGGTGTAATGTCATAACAATCCTCCATTCCAGACATAAGCTCTGATTCACATCGTTCATCAATGAAATCCCTCAACTGTTGAAGCTCTACTTCCCATCCAGCAACATCTCCCCCCCATCTGTCACATTGTCTGGGCATTTCTGGCTCGATCACTAACACCATGCTGTCTAGAACGGTATGCATGTAATCACAGGTGAAGTATGTGTTACCCAGATCTGCCCATCGATTAATGTACGTCGTGTAAAACGTTTCATTTGTCATAAGTGCATTGAGAACAGGGATATGACCCTGCCCACCAACATTCCCCATGGACTCTGGATCGCAGGGACCGGCATCTGAACTAGTGTCAGGAACACCTGTGTAATTGATATAGTGACCAAACGTCGCGTCCATGTCCCAAAGGGCATAACGCCATCTTTTTGCACCTCCTTCAGGATGTCTGCCTCTCCACCATGCTGTGTTCCAATTCAGCCAATCCATACACACGACATAGCTGTTCAAAACGAAATAATCGATCAAACTCATCGGGTGGAGCTGAGAGATGGCATACTCATAATTTGCATCCACAGTCATGTCCTGACCCGTGACGAAATTCACCAAATCATACCAATCATCACCACTTCCATATTCCTCCCATGTGCCACCCCATGTTTTCAGAAAGTCGACAAAGTGACGAGGCTGATCATAATATTCCGTCGTGAAATCTGTGTCGTCCACTTTCTCACGATAGTCGTACACCCCCCAATATTGACCATTGAGGTAAACAATGCAACTTTCAGAAGTACGCTCATCCAAACGCAGATTCGCTCTGTGACTTAAAGTATGAACATATGAATCACGAATGTGGGCACCGGGCTGAAAAGGGTAATTGTCATTTGCTGCAGCCTTAAAAATAATTCTCTGATATTTATCGCGTTGTTTTACTGAGAACAATTGCGCTTCGATGGCATAGTCATACCCCATTTGGTCTCTCGTTACGTAATCAAAACCCCGCTGACCATATGCATTGGAATCATTCCCGTGTTCATTGCTGTCGCCTGTAGCTTCCACCCTGAACATGCCATTTGACTGAAAAAACTCAATATGCATGGGCTCATCACCACCTCCACCTGGCCAGGCCCCATCTTCTTGGTTATTCCCGCTGACACTGACTACTGCAATCGTATGAGAATCTGCACCTGTGAAATACGTATTCGTTTCAATAAAACTTGGAGATTCGTTGCCCGCCAGATCAATCATATATGCTCTCAACACTGTCGTAGTCAGAATATTAATTGTTCCCGTATACAGTGTGCTGCCGGCATTTGGTGCATATCCATCAGTGGTATATCGCACTTCATATCCAGCAGGGACATTCATGAAAATATCGACCCCTCCTGCGTAGAAACCAGCTTCGCTGCTGAAAACAGGTGTAGGTGCATAGCCTGTGAACATTCCTGCTGTGTTGGATGCAGCAGGTGAAGGGTTTGTGCATATCGACCATACAGCTGCCCCATCAACCTCTCTCGCCCAGCTGTGATCCGCTTGCGTCGTACCAAAGGTGCTCACGAAATCATATTGTTCAATGATCGATTCTGATGAATCACTGAATACAATGGATTCACCTGCACATTGATTGATTTTAAAATTCGTATTTAGATTCCCTCCCATATAGAGATTTGTGATCAATTCTCCCTCGCCAGAACACATGACAAGAAGATATCCTCCTGCTGGGACAAGTGTTCCAGCTGGAATTTCAAACTTATCAGGGTTCATTGGATTGTCCGAAAGGAAAAAACCACCGATATCCTCAGCAACAGCTCCGGGGTTATAGAATTCTATATAATCCTCATTGTCTCCTCCTATATTGAGCGAATAGTTTGAGCAAGAAAATTCGTTAATCACGACTTGCCCATTCACTGATGTGAAGAGAAACAACACGCATGCAAAGAGGAGATATTTAAGGCCGTTGAATGAGAAGTTTGTCATTTTTATTGGATATCAAATCTGCCACTCATGGGAGAAATTCTATTCCCATAAACAGTAAAGAAATATGCACCAGAACTAAGTTTACCCTTCTCTATAACGTGATCTGTTCCATTGACCAACTCACGCCTCACTTCTCGCCCACTAGCATCAAGGATCATAAGAATCAATTCATCTCTCATCGGATTTGAGAACGTAATTTGAGCGCTCGAGGTAATCGGATTCGGAATGACAGAAACAGCCACTTGTGACGTGTTTTGAAGTTCTATTGCACCTACACAACCGTCCACAATATCAACAATCGTGTTTTGGTAAAAACTATTTACAACATCCTCACAGTGCGACAAGCAAACATCTTCTTCTGCTGACATCCAGTACAAACGTAAAAGAGGTGTCCACTCATAGAATTTCATCATACTCTCACCTTCATAGCTCAAGCCTATCACCTCAGATCCACCAGGAACAAATGAGGGCGTGATTGGATAATTCACGACATCAGCCAAGGAAATCGCCTGAGAAATTTCAATGCCACTAAACGCCAATTGATACCCTACAATGCGGTTGTTGGGGTTAAGTACATGGATGTCTAGATATCCCTGATCCCAATTGATATCTCCAATTTTAAAATGAGTGGTGTCGAAAATATTGATGATCTCATTCACTGGGAAACTACACTTGTCGTGGAACCCTGAACTGTCAGGATGCGAGTGTGATTCATTCCAATACTGACAGCGAGACATCAGAGCCGCATCGGTGACTGTAATGTTGTCATCCTGATCGATATCCGTGCAAGGTAAAACGTCAATGTCATTGCCTAAAATACCTTCAACATAAGAAACCGCATCCGTGTATTCCTGCGCACCATTGTCATCTAGATCGCCCAAAAGCGCCTCCCCATTACAATCACCGTTACAATCCGCAGTGGCTTGGCCAAAGGGGGTTCCTTCACAATCATCAAATGGTGAGCAATCATCGTATATATTCACTGCAAGCTCCCCCATACTTCTGTCCAAATTAATACAAACCGAAGCATAGTTATTTGTGTAATCTGTCTCGTCTCTGCCAAGAGCGTCAGGAATAAAGTCCCAATTTGCTCTAACAATTAAAAAATACGTGCCATCAGCCACATCTGTAACATCAATCCACTGACATGACAATCCACTGCTGTAGATGTCTCCACATAACGCAGAGATACCCATGTTGCTACAGCCATACTGACCTGTGCCGCCGTCACTGCATTCAAGATCCATGACACAGAAACCATTCTTGAATCCGATAGGGATATAGGTTCCATCTAATTCAAATAGATCATATTTTGCATATCCTTTGTGGTGCCAGTGGTTGTGGCAGTCCCCAAATTCAAATTGTGGATTTGCACCTGTCGGTTGCCCGATATAATAGTCTAGCTCACCAATGTTTTTAATGTGTGTTGTGAACCTGACGAGTTCACGCGTTCCATATCCATTCAGACAGCCCTCAGAGATATAGCAGTCAGCTTCATTCACCTCCATAAGTTCAGTATGCAAACTATTTACAATGGCTTCTTCAACAACCATTAAGTCCGGACCTGTACAAGCTGGATCTCCAGGATAAATACAAGATCCGTTGTCAATCTCTGCTTGTGGATTGTAATTACAACCTTCTGGATCAGTGCATCCCTGTGGAGCACCTGCAAATGTGTGAAGCCAACTCCAATCATCCATACATCCGTCTACAGAATACCATCTTATCCAGTAGGTAACTCCAGCTTCAAGAAGCATCGTTTGGCTTGCCTCCTCCTCACAACCACCTTGATTGTCATCGTAATAAATGGTGCCGACGTTTGTGTCATCAAAATTACTCATGCTACAATAATCATACACATATAGCCTGGTGTCACATCCTGTACCACAACTACTGAAATCATACATCCCAAGTGCATCAGGGGTAAAAGTGTACCAAAAGCTATTGCCTGATTGAGAAATAACATCTCCCTCTTCTGACGGCATAGCTAACGCAACTGCATCATTGCACGTTGATCCTGGAGCACAGTCAAAGGAAACTTCATCGCCGTATGTATAATCTCCGCCAGAAGCAATCTCTACGCCATCCATATAAATCCAATAACCTCCTGGATCATTAATTCCATCACCATATGAATCGTGAATCTCAAAGAGAAAACAAGGGAAATCTTCCGCCATATCGACACAAAGCGTATCTCCTTCTGATTCGCCGAAAGCAATTTCAGCACCTCCGACACTTAATTCCCAACTAATTTCGTTTGGATAGGCATCTGAAACAATCAAAATGATGATTTCAGTTTCTCCTTCGGCACAATCTGTTTGTGCTGACAAAGTTGTCATGCCAAACAAAGTGACGGTGAAAATCGCAAGCGCACTAAAAAGAGTCGTGTTTTTCGAAAACAAAGTGATTAAATTCATAGAGACAGGTTTGCAGGTTTCAATTACATCAATGTTCCTGCAAATTACGCAAATTCTCGTGGGGTTTTAATGAAACCGATTAAAACCTTCGCATAGGTAAAATCGGGAACGTATTGTCAAGAACATTTGAAGGACCAGGTGTTGCGATAAGTTCTCCATTAGCATTGACAGAGAAATCAACATGTGTCCCTAATGTATTGCTGTTCAAAAATTGGTTTGAAGACCAATACTTCCCTAATTCCCAACCGTTAATTTGGTCCGTATAGTCAGGGATTTCAGACAACAAAATAAGCTCTGAAGGAGATGGCAAAAACCAATCTAACTGACCGCCTCCATTGTAAGAAGACGCACTTAAAGCAGCATAATCCGAAAATTCTGGAGACACATCGTCACACCCTGAGTTAAGAATCAGTTGCGTATTTATTTCTCCCGATCCGATTTCGTTTGTTATTCCATAAATCTGAGACCCGTTACATCCCCATATTGTGGGTGAGAGAATTTCTGTGGCCACTTCAATATACCTCCAGCAATCATAACTGGAGTTCTCGAAATCAACGTATTCATAATAACCAAGGTCATAAATGACAATCCCACCCGCAGGGCCTATATCGCCCACATTATATCCATCAACTTGAATACAAGGTGCACATTCGTTATTTCCATTACACACGCCGCACTCGTCTAGTACGTTTCCATCACAGTCACAGGCTCCTTCTGGGATGCCTGATCCGCCACATGTGCCACACTCATCGAGTACGTTTCCGTCACAGTCACAATCTCCTTCTGGGATATCATAACAAGATCCGTCATCATAAAGTGACGTGGGTACATAATTACATGCTGATTCATCAGTACATCCAAAACAAGTAATGAAATCACATGTACCATCATCTATCAAAGCAGTTGAATCATAGTTACATGCAGATGGGTCTGTACACCCAACACAAGATGTTAAGTCACAAGATCCGTCATCGTCAGTGGCGCCTGAAGCATAGTTACATGCGTTACTGTCTGTACATCCCAGAATTTCAAGTTCATCGCAAATCTCATCGCCGTCTGTGTCATTAATACAGTCACCATCACAGTTGAAAGGGAAGTTTGCATAGAGACAAGATGTATCTAAATAGTCGGCTAATGAATCATAGTTACATGCAATGGTGTCTGTACAACCAAAAACGATACATGAAAGGAAATCACATGTGCCGTTGTCAACTGTTGCATTTTCATCATAATTACAAGCTTCTATAACGGTACACCCAGGAATCGAATCAGGTTCTTCAATACATAGTGTTTCTAAGCAAGGGAACGTTTCAATCAATATCGTAGCGGCGTCCTTCCATTCAGGGAGTCCATTCGACACAGTTAAAAGTTGACCTTCTTGACCTATTGGTAAGCTGAGCCAATCCATTTGGCTTAAACCACCTTCATCTTGATATATACCAAAATACATCAAATCCCCTAGGGTCGATTGATTAGAAAATGACCAAGGTTGGCCATACAAATCTAAAAAATAGAGCAAATCCGTAAGCTCAATATAAGCGTTGGAATCGATATCAGGATTGTATGGGAAAGCGGGGGATTGTGCATACGACAGGGTCGAGCAACAAAAAATCCCTCCCAACAGCAAGGAGCTCAGTAAAGTTTTCATTCAGGTCACAATGTACGATAACACACAACATAATCCTAAAAGAACTAATCAACATGATTTTAAAAGTATGTTGACAAGAAGGACAAGTATGTATATTAGCAAAAATAAATATTGCAATTATGTCACAACACGAAGAGCCTCAACAAAACGAAATAGGTGGACCAGTAACGTTCGCTTTAATAGTTTTTGCAATCGTAATTCTTGCAATCACGTTTCTTGTTTAGTCCCCATACAAGAACCTCCTACTTATAACTTTCAGAATCAATTAAGGTCATCTCATCGACGAGGTGACTTGCTCCTGCATAGTGATCTATGATCCATAGAACGTAACGGATATCAACCATAATATTCCTGCATCGCGACTCATCGAAATGAATATCGCTCATCGTACTCTCCCAACTTCTGTCAAAGTTAATGCCGACTAGATACCCATCGCCATTGATTACGGGGCTTCCTGAGTTTCCTCCAGTAGTGTGATTACTCCCAGTGAAACACACCACCAATTCACCATCTTTTCCGTATCGTCCCCAATCACCTTCCTTGAGGTCAGCTATTAAATCTGAAGGCAGGTCGAAGTCAGGATCTCCAGGCTTGTACTTTTGAAGGATCCCACGTGCTGTAGACAAGGGCTCGTAGTTCATTCCGTCGTGAGGAGAAGACCCCTCAACTTTGCCGTAAGACAACCTCAGCGTAGAATTCGCATCCACCGGAAATAACCGATCAGGAAAGAGTTCACGTAGCCCCCTTGTATAGATGGCCGTTGCATTTTGGATCTTGGAACTTCCTGCGCGATAACCTGGCGAAACGTCATTGAAATAATGAGCGCGCAACTCCATAATAAGTTTAAAAGCAGGGTCATTTTTAAGTTTTGTAAATGGCTTATGCTTTCCTTTCAAAAGCAACGCTTCAAGATCTGCTGGATTGTCAAAAATAGATTTGTCGAAAAAAGATGACGCATAAGAATCACTTGAGGCAGAAGCCTTAAAATTCGACGCCATCTTTTCTGGCACCAACGATTCTGGCGCAAGTTCTAAATAGGTTGCGACGAGTCCACCTAGAAGGCTTTCGTCAACGGATGCGTTATAATTACGCGCGTATTCAGAATTCACCTCTTGCAGATGAGCGATGGTATCCTCGAGCTTCCCGGATTCAGTCAAACGATCCCAATCGTCGATAAGGTCCGCAAACTCAAATGCATGCAACAATAAATCAGGACCATAATACACCAATTCGATAAACAAAGCACGTGATTCTAAATAAGGAAAGTAATCAGAATTCGCAGACTGGATTTTACCGATTGCCTTGACATAGTCCACGTTAGGCGTTTTTGCACCAGAGGCTCTCGCTATAAATTCAGACTCCAGTTCAAGCTTCTTCCCCAACGCATTGAGTTCAATGAGACCTGTTGTTTGGCCTTCCCACTTCTTCCAGGCATTTGAAATACTGCTCTGCTTAGAGGCATACGCAATCCGAAGGGCATCACTAGAAGCCCTCGCAGAATTGATGATCGCCAGACTCACATCTCGCATGGCAATACGCATCGGATTAAGGCGCTCAATGACATGCGTAACCGCATCCGAAGTCAAATACTGTTCAGTACTCCCTGGAAAACCGAATATCATTGTGAAATCTCCTTCTTCCACACCATCTATGGATACTGGAAAATGATGATTTGGCGTGTAGGGGATGTTTTCTGGGCCAAACTCTGCAGGTGCATTTTTAGATGATGCATAGATTCTAAACACACTGAAATCACCCGTGTGGCGAGGCCAAAGCCAGTTGTCTGTATCCCCACCAAATTTCCCTACCGCAGAAGGAGGTGCACCGACAAGACGCACATCTAAGAAGGTGCGCTTGGTGATTAAAAAATGTTGGTTTCCAAAATCAAAAGAGACAACCCCGCCAGTAAGATCTGTACCCTCCGTAAATTCAGAGACGATGTCGTCATAAAGAGATGTGCGTGCAGCTGCCAACGCCTCTCCTTCTAAGCCCTCTAAAGCATCCGAAACTCTTTGTGTCACATCGTGAATTCTGTCAATAAATGTAGCTGTCAAACCTGGATTGGACAATTCCTCCGCCCTATTCATTGCCCAGAAACCATTTTTTAAATAATCGTTTTCGACAGAACTGTGAAATTGAATTTGGCTATATCCACAATGATGATTTGTCAAAAGGAGCCCTTCAGAGCTAATCATCTCAGCGGTACATCCACCGCCAAAGTGAACAACAGCGTCTTTCAAAGAACTGTGGTTGACACTGTAGATGTCCTCCGCAGAAAGACGCATTCCCATGGATTGCATATCTCCTTCAAGCGCACTCAGTAGCGTAGGGATCCACATTCCCTCCTTTGCTTGCGCTTGATTAGAAAGCAACCCCATCAATCCCATACAAAGGAGAACGACTACACGATTAAATATGTTCATTGTAAGAAAATTATTGGACCACTACGCGAGAATGCCAAACGCTTGATCCCTGATCATTTTGTACATCAATCATATAAACCCCAGACTCCAATCCAGAAGCATCAAAGGTTGTGGTTTGGGCTACAGGAAAAGCTTGAACAATCCTACCGCTTGAATCTCTGACATGACATACACTGCCTTGGGCAACACCCTTTAATGCCAGTACTGCAAAATCTGCAACAGGGTTTGGAGACAATGACCATTCTGAGGCACCCTCAATGTTTGAAGTTGACAACGCACAATTAACAACAGTAATCACAACCGCATCAGAACTCTCACATCCATATGCATTCGTTACTGATAAACCGACAACAGCGGTCGTAGAAATGTTGGGTGCCGTTTCTAAAACAAAAAACTGCCCGTTGGAACCATCTTGCCATTCGTAGTTGTAATCACCTACTGGTCCAAAGAAAAATTCATCGTCTCCAGAACAGAGTTCAAAGTCCTCCCCCAAACTGTAAGGTGAAATCCCCACAAATGGAACTTCAATGTCAATATTCTCTGAACAACCATTGCCATCCTCCACCTCTACGTAATACCACCCTGATTCTGCTGCCAAAACATCCTCACCATCCCAATCAAAGCTTTCTGGGCCGTCCCAATCGATATTCATGTCTCCTGTACCACCTGTAATCTCCAGATCGATAGAACCTCCTGAACCATTTTCACATGATGACGTCACTGAAAAAGAGAGTTCAAGTTCTTCAGGATTTACAATTGTATATGAAAATTCGTAAACCTCACCAGAACAACTTGAAACGAGCTCCACATTGTATACGCCAGGTAACAGACCATAAATACTCATCCCTGTCCCAGTATATCCAAAGGGGCCAGTCCAAGTAGCATTCCAATCAAGACCCCCATAATATACATACACTTGAATCGATCCATCAGGGTTAAATTCTGATTCTAACGCACAACTAATGTTGCGAACAGTTGCTCCTATGACTGGTTCAATCTCTGAAGGCTCAACAGTAAGCTCAGCTTGACCCGAGTCGCCGTAATAACCATCAATCTGCACATACACTTCAGTTCCAGCTTCCAAACACGAAGTATAACACGTGCTGGAATAAACGTTCCCGTCATCACATCCAGCATCATCATTTGATGCGAGCAAAGAAAACGAATTCCAATCTCCACAATCATTCACAGTCCAAGCCGCCAATTGTGTGTCGAAATCGGTCCCTGTATTGCAAGTGTTGATCTTATAATTAACACCCTCTTCAGCTGTAAATTTTGCCCAAACGGAAACCGATGCCTCAGACTCACACCATCCCCCTGGAACGTTACAACCTGTTGCGGGAGGACCCATTTCGAAATATCCAGAGGTTGCTCCTAGAGAAGATATCATTAAGGGAGTGCCATCGGATAAAATGTCCGCTGCATCACAAGGACTGTCGTGAGCAATTAAGTCATTTGAAACAACATCTATCGTAAAAGTGTTTCCGAATCCCGTGCCGTCAAGATATGATGCCTGGACTCCGTTAATGAGTACAATAAAGTCACATCCCCCATCTCCGTAGGAATCGACATGAAGCAAATCCAATTGGGTGTCCGTGTCAACACAAATCATTTCAGACACAAACGTCTCATTGCTGGCATATGTGAATCCAGATGAAGCTCCCAACCCATCACCATCACAACCTACACCCATGTTTCCACCACTAAGAAGTACGGGTGCCTCTCCACACATTTGACCTTGAGGGACCAGTTCCCAGTAAAGTTCAGCGCCCCAGGCATCCGTCAGAATAACAATCTGAACTGTAGATTCATCGGGGCTACATTGGGACAATGTTGCGTTAGTTATGAGAAGAGCGAACGTAACAAATAGAGTGAATATAAATTTTTGCATGTGTGCAATATACTATGCCGAATTCTTATCACGACCTTCGCAAACATGCAAATCATTCTTTCTCCTGCAAAAACAATAGAAATAAACGCCTCATGCCCTCGTGGAATGGAGAGTTTGCCCGCTTTTAATGATGAAGCTACAGTCCTGATGGCTCAACTTAAAAGCCTGGACCAAACAGACTTGATCAATCTCATGAAATTGTCTGAGAAGCTTTCCATTACAGTGATGAATTGGCATCAGACATGGGCCTGTTTCAAATCAATCATTGAAGCGCAGGAAGCTGGAGCTATCCCATGTGGATTTGCGATGCAAGGAGCTGCTTTTAAATTTCTCGACCTGTCTACTTTAAAAAGATCTGACATTCACTACGCACAGTCGCATCTATTCATAGTAAGTGGGCTATATGGATTGTTAAGGCCATGTGATTTAATGATGCCATATCGGTTAGAAATGGGGTTGAGATTTAAAGTAGATCAGGAACACAACTCACTTTATTCGTTTTGGTCGAAACATTTGAAAGAACCTCTTTCAGACAAACTCAAAGAAAACAAAAGCGACATCATCCTGAATTTGGCAAGTGAAGAATACAGTAGCGTAATTAAAAGAACGGGAATCAATGCGCGGATAATCACATGTACATTTAAGGAAGAAAGCAACAAAGGCTTCAAATCCATAAGCACATTTGCCAAACAGGCACGAGGAGCAATTGCGAGGTTTGCAATCCAAGAAAAACTATCTGGAGAAGAAGGTGTGAAAAAATTAATGTCATTTAACAACCTAGATTACCATTATAATACCGAACTTTCGGAGCCAAATAACATGGTATTCACCCGATCTTTAAATAAATAACACGTACATGAAATTCACGTACTACCTTCGCGGCGCTGTAGCAATGCTCGTTTTAGTTTCAACAATGCCGAGCTGCTCAAACGCACAACCCTCACACTCAACTCAAATCAGCACCCAAATGGATTCTGTTTCTTATGCCCTTGGCGTTTTATTCGCAACAAACATGAAGTCCGAAGGGATGAATGAAATCAACAGCGAAGCGCTTGCTAGCGGATTTTCCGCTGTAATGAATGACAATGCAACGATCGGTGCTGAAGAAGCTGATGCGCTCGTCCGCACTGCAATGGAAGCTGTAAAAGAAAAAGCATCTCAAGCTGACAGGGCTGAAGGCGAATCTTTTCTTGCAGAAAACGCAAAGAAGAAAGGCATTAATGTCACTGAAACTGGATTACAGTACCAGCATGATACTGAAGGAACGGGTGAGAATCCAGGACCAACAGATAAAGTAACTGTACATTACAAGGGAACGCTGCTTGATGGAACTGAATTTGATTCAAGTTACAAGCGTGGAGAGCCTATCTCCTTTCCTTTAAATGGAGTAATCCCTGGATGGACTGAAGGCTTACAGCTCATGAAAGTGGGTGGGAAGACGACGTTCTATATCCCTCAAGATCTCGCTTACGGCGCACGTCCAAATCCAGGTGGTCCAATTCCTCCATACGCAGCACTTATTTTCGAAGTAGAACTTCTAGGTATTGAAGCTGCTGAGTAAGCCACTCCTAACATACTAGTTACAAAAGCTTTAAGAAATGGCGAGATAAAATTCTCGCCATTTTTGTAACCTAACATTCCTGAGTTGCGTATGAGATAACATCTATCATCATCATCATGCAATTCACTCACACACTCTTACGCTCACTTACGCTCACACTTGCTGTGTGTCTAACGTCCTTTGTTTCAGCACAAACATCTACTTGTGCATCTACAGATGTACACGAAGATGCGCTTAACAATTCCGGAGAGTACCAAAGAAGCTTTGCTGCGTTAGAAGACGCAATCAATAGAATGAAAGCAAATCGCAATAGATCTGTAGAATTCGATGAAGTTTACAAAATCCCGGTCATTGTACATATCATGCATACTGGAAACGCAATCGGTACAAAAGAGAATATTACGGATGAACAAATATTGAGTGGCATTCATGGCCTCAATGAGGATTTCAGAAAAATGGCTGGCACAAATGGCGATGGACTTGGCGTGGATGTCGCTGTAGAGTTCTGTCTAGCTGCGAGAACACCAGAAGGAGAGCCTTCAAATGGAATACTAAGAGTGGATGCATCAGCCGTCCCATACTATGCAGAAGAAGGAATTAAAAGTGGAAATATTGGCGTAGGAGCTGATGAAACAGAATTGAAATCGTTTTCGGCTTGGCCAAGAGAAGATTATTTAAATATTTGGGTGGTGTCAGAAATAGATGACAACGACGCTGGAGGAGGTGTCCAAGGATTTGCATACTTTCCTTTCGAAAATGTGAGAGACGGAGTGGTTATTTTATACAATGCTTTTGGGACAGTCGGAAATCTCAAAGATTACACTGACCTCAACAGAGTTATTACACACGAAGTGGGACATAGTATGGGACTTTACCACACATTCTACAACACAAATAGCACCACTCAGTGCCTGAACGAATCGAACTGTAATACACAAGGAGATCAGGTTTGTGATACACCATCAACAACGTCTAATTCAACCTGCTCTGGCTCTGTCAATTGTCCCGACGCTCAAATAGAGAACTACATGGATTACACCGATGAGACTTGCCGAAACACATTTACACAAGGTCAAGCAGAACGGATGAGAGCTACCCTGACTTCCAGTAGATCGTCCCTTTTAGACAGTTTCGGTGGAATTCCTCTTTCAGAAACTGACCTCGCTGCAATTTACTTTAAGAGTCCTGCAGCATCCCAATGTATTCCTGAGGTTACCCCCGAACTAGAGATTTCAAATTTTGGTATAAATACTGTTCACAGTTATGAAGTAATCATCACTCTTGACTCAAATGAACCATTCAAAGTGCATTATGAGGATTCTATTTCTCCTGGTACATCGAAAATAATCACACTTCCTGAAATTTCTGTTCCCTATGGCAACCACACACTTGAAGCCCAAATCACCCTCGACGGTGGCGGACAAGATGGCTGGAGTTCAAACGACATCATAACACACACATTCGCTGTTGAAGAAAGTGACTACTTTACGGTTACAGTATCCCCTGATGCCTATGCGAACGAAACGACTTGGACACTGGTTGACTCTCTTAATACACTAATTATGTTTGGAGGCCCTTATGAAACAAACAACAGCACCACATACATCCAAGCGGGTTGTGTGACTGTTGGATGCTACGAATTCACGATTTTCGATGCCTTTGGTGACGGAATGCAATTTGGAGGTTCTTACAGTGTAACATCAGAAAATGGTGAAATATTGGCTCAAGGAGAGGATTCTTATGGCGACCATTTCGGATCAGAAGAAGTGAGTGCTGTTTGCGCTACACCAAATACTTTTGATGGATGTAATGACCTTAACAACAATTCCATTTGTGACAATGCTGAAATTCTAGGGTGCCAAGTATCATCTGCATGTAATTTTAATGTCCTTGCAAATCTTGAGGACAACAGTTGTACGTATCCACAATCTGGATACGATTGCGAAGGAATATGTCTACAAGACTTTGACAATGATGGTATTTGTGACGAATTGGAAATACTTGGGTGTATAGACACGACAGCATGTAACTACGATGCAGAAGCTACAGATTCAGGTGAATGTAGTTATGCTGAACCTAATTACGATTGCGAAGGAAACGCTACAACAAACGCAATAGATCTTGTAGAAAATGAATTGTTCACCCTATATCCAAACCCCTATTCTAACGGAAACGGAAAACTATTTATACGAAGCTCATCTGCTAGCCTGATCACACTTAAAATCATCGGCACTGACGGCCGATTGGTATGGGAAGGACAGGGAACTCGGCATTCAGATGGCATTCAACTATTTATAATCAGCGAATCAATAAGTCCTGGCACGTACATCGCTCATTTGGGATCTTCTAATCCATTCATTGCAACCCCATTGATGATAAGGTGATAGGGTTCGGCTCACCACCGAAATTTAGGAGCGGTCTCTTTATTGAGGCCGCTCTTTTTTTTTTCCAAAGTTTTGTAGATTACAGGCTTCAAACAATCTGAAACACCTGCCCCATGTTCCCAATAGCTAATGATGCTGTCGTCCTAGGTCTTCTTGCAGTTACCCTTGCAGGCATTTTCTACGCCGCCAGCCTTCCTCAATTTAAGAAATTCTTCACTTTTGTGCCTAGTCTTTTGTTGTGCTACTTCATCCCTGCAGCATTTAATTCTTTGGGTATTGTAGATGGAGAAGCATCAAATTTGTACTTCGTAGCTTCGAGGTACTTGCTCCCAGCCAGCCTGGTTTTACTTTGCCTGAGTATTGATCTTAAAGGGATTTATAATTTGGGGCCCAAAGCGTTGATTATGTTTTTTGCGGCAACAATTGGCATTGTGATAGGTGGCCCCATTGCCCTTTGGACAGTAGGACAATTCAACCCTGAGGTATTTGGCGGAGACTCCCCTGATGCGATGTGGCGAGGTTTATCGACTGTTGCAGGCAGTTGGATAGGGGGCGGTGCAAATCAGGCAGCCCTAAAAGAGATTTCCGACACCATGGATCAGCAATTCTCAATCATGCTTATCGTTGATGTCTTTGTTGCAAACTTATGGATGCCCTTTCTTCTTTACGGAGCTAGCCGGACTGAAGCAATTGACAAATGGCTTAAAGCCGACAGTTCAGCTGTCAATGAATTAAAAACCAAAGTAGAAGCATACTCTGCAAGCATCGCGAGAATCCCCTCGTTTACAGATCTTATGGTCGTTGTGGGACTCGCATTTGGATGTGTAGCCATCTCTCATATCGTCGCAGATACAGCAAGCGTAGGCATACATGACTGGTTTGAACGTATTCTTGCAACCCACCCAGGAAGCTTCGTTAAGTTCCTATCCTCGCTTGAGAAAGGCTTCTTTTGGATCGTCGTCGTTGCAACGATATTGGGGGTTGCACTGAGCTTCACAAAAGCCAGTAAATATGAAGGCGCAGGAGCGAGTAAGATGGGGTCATTGTTCCTTTACATACTCGTCGCAACAATTGGAATGAAAATGGACGTGGCTGCACTTATTGAAAACTGGTCTACCTATTCATCTGCAATCATCATAGGACTCATCTGGATGTTCGTTCACATTGTCGTCCTTGTCGCAGTCGCAAGAGCAATAAAAGCGCCTTTCTTCTTCGTCGCCGTAGGTTCTCAAGCAAACATCGGAGGCGCTGCCTCAGCACCTATAGTAGCCAGTGCGTTCTCCCCTGCCCTTGCACCAGTAGGCATTTTACTTGCCGTGCTGGGTTATGCCGTTGGAACTGTTGCAGCCATCGTATGTATGGAGTGGATGCATATTATTTCTTAGAAATTTACATCTGTAGCAACACGGATTTCTATGATTTAGCGCCAAACAAATGACCTTTCACAAGGCGTTTTGCTTCTAAGTAATCTTTGTTTTCCGGATCTACCCCTACTTCGAGAGGTATTCTTTCTATGACATTAATATCGTCTACGTCATCAAATGCAGATATTTTTTCAGGGTTGTTTGTGAGAAGATTGATTGATTTAACCTTTAAATACTTGAGTATTTCTATTGCGGGAACAAATGAGCGTCCATCCTCAGGATGTCCAAGATTGACATTGGCTTCAAAGGTGTCTTGTCCCGAATCCTGAAGATTGTAAGCCTTCAACTTCTCAATCAAACCAATGCCTCTTCCCTCCTGCCTCAAGTAAATTAATATTCCTCCTTCTTTTTGCAGGTGCATCATTGAAGAAGCCAATTGGTCCCCACAATCGCACCTTGAAGATGAAAACACGTCACCCGTCATACATTCACTGTGAACTCTGACAGGCACAATGTTTTCAGTGCCTTTAACAAATTTATCTGACATTAAGGCCAAATGAGGCATTTCCTCCACATCAGCTTTAAATGCTAATATTTTAAATCCACCGTACTTGGTAGGGAGTCGAGATTCAACAATTTGTTTCATTTTGTAAAGATACCCTATGAAATAGCCACTGATTACCCTTAAATAAAAAGTGATGTTAAACTTCCTAAAAAAACAAATTACAGATTGGACAATCCTGTTTATGAGGTTTTTATACCATCAATTTATTCATCTCACAGCATAGGTGCCTCATCTGCACTGATTCCCAAAGTTTCGGGAATTCAAAACACATTCACACCCTGCATGGCGAATCCAAAATGGATCACTGAAAAAAACTCAAGTCCAGATCTCACCAACAAAACCAAACATAGTTTATTTTTAACATCATCTTATCAAAAAGCATGTCACCTATAAAATGTATTCAGTAAAACGATTCCAATGAAAAAAGCGCCAATCCAATGAAGGATTGACGCTTTAAGGTTTTAGAAAGACTAGGAAGTTTTACAGATTATCACAAGATTGACCATATACAATTAAGAAATTAAGTAAGTCAGCAGAGCCGATTTCACCATCACCATTTGCATCAAATGGACAATCATTCGCTACACCGCATGGTCCACATGTACCATCGTCAGTATTTGCATAAGCTACGTAATTTTCAGCTGCAGGGTCTGTACATCCAGAGAAGATACAACTGCCATCCTCGAATTCGTTTCCTGCGTCGTAGTTATCAGCTCCAGGGTAAGTACATCCAGAAACCTCAAACTCATCGCAAATGCCATCTGTATCTGTATCAGACA
>CAWVRV010000024.1:0-28099 GCA_963932755.1 uncultured Flavobacteriales bacterium
AAGCAATCATGTCACCGCCACGAATGTTGCAACCGTTGACGGTGTGATGCGCGAGCTGTTGACGCATGTTCCAATACATGTGCTTGAAATTTGAACGGCATACGACTTTTGAATCTCCCGCTGGGGTTGTGATTTCCACTTCGAGATCGATGTCGTAATGTGAGTCTCCACTGTACTCTAAGTAGGGCAGGACTTTTGGATCTTGAACGGGTCCAGGAACGCGATAAGGCTGGAGCGCATCTAATGTGACAATCCAAGGTGAAATGCTGGAAGCGAAATTTTTACCCAGGAAAGGTCCGAGCGGAATGTATTCCCATTTTTGAATGTCTCGGGCAGACCAGTCATTGAACAAGACCAAACCGAAGATGTAGTCATCTGCTTCTGATGTTGTGATCGGTGTGCCGAGGGGTTTCCCGGGATGGGTGATGAATGCCATTTCAAGCTCGAAATCCAAAAGGCGAGATGGACCGTAAATAGGCGGTTCGGTTTCAGAGGGTTTTAATTGCCCATGGGGACGACGTATGGGTGTTCCGCTCACGACAATGGAACTTGCACGTCCATGATAGGCGACAGGCATGTGCTTCCAATTTGGGAGGAGGGCATTCTCAGGATCTCGGAACATCTTCCCTACGTTACGTGCATGATCCTCTGAAGAATAGCAATCTGTATAATCTCCTACATGAACAGGCATATGCATCGTGACAAATGACATATCGACAATGCAATCAGCGTGATCAGAGACACATTCTCTCAACTCTGAAGAATCCGATTGAAACACCTCACTTAATCTCGCACGTAACAAACGTGATGGAGATTTTCCTTTGCTGATGATAGGATTTAATGTGTCAGATAAAAAGTCCGATTCATCGTAGGGAAGATTTGACAAATAACCCGATGAATACAAAGCAGACAAGTGGATAACATGATTTCCAAGAGCGACACCAGGACGGGGAGAAAGCTCAGAAGTGGAGAAAATTCCGAAGGGCAAATTCTGGATTTGGAAGTCGTGGCCTGTAGGAACTTTAAGCCAAGAACTAAGTTTGGGGTTGTTTGCTTCAATCATATTGCGAAATTACCTCATCAAAGTCAGTAAAACGAAGGATGAATTAAGTAGATTTGGTAACAGGTAAAAGCGCAATGAAAATAGACGTAGAAGAAGAGAAGAAAGAGATTCTGAGGAGGTACAGAGGGCTTCTACGTGCTGCAAAAAACAGCCGCACAAGGGAGGAGAGGAAAGCGATACGCAAGGCCTTTGATTTGGCCCTTGAATTGCACTCCCAACAAAGGCGTAAAAGTGGAGAGCCCTATATATATCATCCAATTAGCGTTGCAAAAGTGGTGGCAGGAGAGCTCGGGTTGGATACAACCTCTATTGTTTGTGCCCTGCTTCACGACACTGTTGAAGATACAAATTTGACGCTAGATGAAGTTGAAAATGGGTTCGGGAATAAAGCCAGGAACATCGTTGATGGGCTGACGAAGATGAGCGGCGTATTTGAACCTGGAACGAGTGCACAAGCGGAAAACTTCAGAAAGATGCTTCTTACACTCAGTGACGATGTAAGGGTGATCTTAATCAAGCTCGCAGACAGACTTGACAACATGCGGACCCTCCAATTTATGAGTCCGGATAAGCAACAAAAAATTGCCTCTGAAACCTTGTATATGTACGCACCACTTGCACATCGTTTGGGACTGTATGCCATAAAAAGTGAGCTTGAGGATCTTTCTCTCAAGTATAAAGAAACCGAGGAATACGAATTAATCTCAACCAGATTAAGAAAAACACAGGCTGTAAGAGCCCGGTTTATCCGAAGCTTTTGTGCGCCGATTAAAAGAGAACTCGAAGAGGCTGGGATTAAGTACGAGATCAAAGGAAGGCCCAAATCAATTTTCAGCATTTGGTCCAAAATGCAGAAACAAAAAGTCACATTTGAGGAAGTCTATGATGTGTTTGCAGTACGTATCGTCATTAACACAGAAAGAGCGAAAGAGAAGACTGAGATTTGGAGAGCCTACTCAATCGTGACAGACTTCTACCAACCGAACCCGGACAGACTGAGAGATTGGATCAGCTTGCCCAAAGGAAATGGCTACGAATCACTTCATACCACCGTCATGTCTCCAACTGGAAAATGGGTGGAAATTCAGATTCGAAGTGAGCGAATGGATGAAATTGCGGAAAAGGGATTCGCGGCACATTGGAAATACAAAGAAGGGAATAAAGAGACCGAAGCAGGAAATCAAATCGATACCTGGTTGAATCAAATCCGGGAGATTTTAGAAGGCAATCAAGACGATGCGCTCGCATTTATCGATGAGTTCAAGATGAACTTAACAACGAGCGATATTTTTGTTTTCACGCCAAATGGAGACATGATTACCCTCCCGAAAGGCGCTACGATTTTGGATTTTGCATTCCGAATTCACACGAAGGTCGGTTCACAATGTATCGGAGGCAAAGTCAATCACAAGCTTGTGCCCTTAAGTTATCAACTGAATAGCGGAGACCAAATCCAGATCATCACTTCTCGCAAACAGATACCGAAAGAGGATTGGGTAAATTATGTGGTAACGTCACATGCCAGACAGAAAATAAAACATTCCCTCAAAGAAGTTGAGCGATCCAAATCCATTGAAGGAAAAGAAACATTCAAAAAGTGGGCAAAAAAGAAGGGAGTGTTATTTATCGAATCTAACATCCTCTCACTTTATAGGAAACTTAAATACGATTCTGCCCAAGAGATGTATTTTCTCATATCGAATGGCACGCTTGAATTAGATAGCATCAAAGGATATGAATTAAAACAGGGCAAAATACTTTGGGAAAAAGGTCCTCAACCAGACACCTCTAAAAAAACCGAAGTCTCTGAAAAGTATATCCCCAACGCAAAAGAGGATACGCTTCTCATAGGCGAGAGTATGCAGAAACTAGATTACACGCTGTCAAAGTGTTGCAACCCTATTGCAGGAGATGATGTGTTCGGCTTTATAACCGTTATCGGAGGGATTCGGGTTCACAGACGCAATTGTCCCAATGCGACAAATATGCTTTCAAAATATGCGTATCGGATGATGAAAGCACGATGGACGAGCAAGGCACAAACTCAGTTCAAAGTGAAACTCCAAATTACTGGGATCGATGATGTGGGACTCGTAAATCAACTCACTGCAGTGATCTCTGCCGACATGCAAGTCAATATGATTGCAATAAGCATGGAATCTAAGGATGGAATTTTTGAGGGTAACATCACTGCGCTTGTAATGAATACGACACATTTAAGAGATATCATAGAAAAGTTGAAAAATGTTAATGGAGTTCATACTGTTGAGAGGGTAGACGAAGAACGATAGGTTACATTTGCCACTGCAAAAGACAATGTCAAGCGACGAAATATTAAACCAAGCGAGAGAGATATTCGAGGTTTACCTCGAACAAAATGGGCACCGTAAAACGCCTGAGCGCTTTGCCATACTCCATGAAATCTATACCTACTTTGGTCATTTTGATGTCGAGACGCTTTTTTCGCGCATGCAAAATAGTGATTGCCGTGTTTCGAGAGCGACTCTTTACAACACGATGGAGCTATTAATAGATTGTAATTTGGTCCGAAAACATCAGTTTGGCGACAACATCGCTCAGTATGAGAAATGCCACAGAGTCGGGCAACACGACCATGTAATCATTGCCGATTCTGGCGAAGTTCTCGAGTTTTGCGACCCTCGAATTCAGCAGATAAAAGCAACTTTAGAGGAGTTATTCGACATCGAAATCCTCCATCACTCATTAAATATCTATGCGCGAAAGCGTAAAAACAAACAGAAGCATGAAGGCTGACGTACTACTTGGGCTCCAATGGGGCGACGAAGGAAAAGGTAAAATTGTAGATGTTCTCACACCTAAATACGGTGTAATCGCAAGGTTTCAGGGAGGACCAAATGCAGGGCACACGTTAATTTTTGACGGTAAAAAACACGTGTTACATACTATTCCTAGTGGAATATTTCGTGACAACACCTTAAATGTAATAGGCAATGGGGTGGTGATTGACCCTGTTATTTTCCAACGTGAAGTGGAGGGACTGTTAAAGAGTGGAGTCAGTCCATTTGATTCGCTCGTCATTTCACGCAAAGCACATTTAATCATGCCGACACACGGACATTTAGATGCGGCATCTGAACAGGCAAAAGGAAAGGCAAAAATCGGATCTACATTAAAGGGAATTGGTCCAGCATACATGGATAAAACGGGAAGAAATGGTTTGCGAATTGGGGATGTCGAAAGCCCCTTATTCAAGGAGCGATTCACACAATTGCGTGACAAACATGCGCATATTTTAGAGCAGTACCCGAACTACGAATATGATTTAACTGAGACTGAGACAAAGTGGCTAGAGGCCATTGAATTTCTTAAGAAATTTAAATTTATAGATAGCGAACACGTTTTAAATAACACCTTAAAAAGTGGCAAGGGCATTCTCGCTGAGGGCGCCCAGGGAACGATGTTAGACATTGATTTCGGAACATACCCATTTGTGACCTCTTCAAATACAATTACTGCGGGTGCATGTACGGGCTTGGGACTGCCTCCAAATAAAATTGGTGAAGTTTTCGGCATCTTCAAAGCATATTGTACGCGTGTAGGTTCTGGACCTTTCCCTACTGAACTTCTAGAAGAAACCGGAGAAAAACTCAGAGCGGCAGGGAGTGAATTCGGCGCTACAACAGGTAGGCCGCGGAGGTGTGGCTGGCTAGATTTACCCCAATTAAAGTATGCGATTATGGTGAATGGAGTGACTCAACTGTGTTTGATGAAAGCGGATGTATTGGGCGAATTTGACGAAATTCAAGTATGTACCCATTACATCTATCGAGGTGAAAAAATTGATTATCTCCCTTACGGTATTGAACCAAATGAAGTTCAACCCGTATATAAAACATTTGAATGTTGGCCTGGAGATCTTACTGGTTTGAGGAATGTCGAGAATATCCCCGCCTCTCTCAATGCTTATGTGAAAATGATCGAGGAAGAAACAGGGGTTCCTATCTCCATTTTAAGTGTGGGTCCAGATAGAGAACAAACGCTTCTACTCAATGATGATTTGAAATGATTTATTGGTTTACAGGCCAGCCCGGCCATGGTAAAACAACGCTGGCACTCGCGCTCGTGAATCAGCTTAGACGACAAGGGTATGCTCCTTTCCACATTGATGGAGATGACCTGAGGAAGTTGACTACGAATCAAGATTATTCTAGACAGGGCCGTGAAGCCAATATTCTTCGGGCTCAAAATATCGCACAATATCTTCATGCACAAGAAGAAATTGTCGTTGTCTCATTCGTGTCACCATATCGGGAGATCCGAGAAGAGTTGAAATCAGCCACCGAGGTCACCGAGATCTTCGTTCACACAAAAGAAGTGCGGGGGAAAGAAGACCGACATGTAGCGGATTACGAAGCCCCACTTTCTCACTTTATAGATCTTGACACCACAAATAAGAAAGTGCCAGATTGTATTTCTCACATTCTAGAATCTGCACCAGTCCCATCAAAAGAATTAAAGACCTTGGACAAAAGGAAGACTTTGGCTGTGGACTTTGATGGGGTGATTCACAAATACAGCAAGGGATTTCAAGGCCTCGAAAATGCGTATGACCCCCCAATGGATGGCGCGCGTGAAGTCTTACAGAGGCTTAAAGAAAAAGGCTATGTACTGAAAATAATGAGTTCTAGACCTGCGCTCGTCATTGAAGAGTGGCTTGAAAAATATGAGATGTCTCATTTGTTTGACAACGTGAGCAATAGCAAGTTTGCAGCCACTGTTTACATCGACGACAGGGGATTTCATTTCACAAACTGGGCAACAGTTGAAGAAAAACTCGCTCTACACCCTAAATTCGCACAATAATAGTAGGATTTAAAATGGACGCAAAGAAATCACGCATTAGGCACATTGCAAAGACAATAACGTGGCGCATAATCGCATCGCTTACGACGTTTATTTTGGCCTTTATTTTTACACAGGATATCACGAAATCTTTGTGGTTAATGGGCACAGAAATGGTCCTGAAATTGTTGCTCTATTATTATCATGAAAGAGTTTGGTTTAAATACGGCAAACTAGGTCGAGATGAAGAATAAAATGGAGGAGAGTTACAATCTTGATCATCTGACAGAATTAGAAGCGGAATCAATGTTCGTACTCAGAGAGGTTGCGGCGCAGTTTGAGCGTCCAGCGATTCTTTTTAGCGGTGGAAAAGACAGCATTGTGGTGACGCATCTTGCATCAAAAGCTTTTGCTCCTGCAAAAATACCAATGCCCCTCGTTCACATTGATACAGGTCATAATTTTCCTGAAACGATTGCATTTAGAGACAACCTGGTCGCCGATTTAGGCGCACAACTCATCGTAGGAAGTGTGCAGGAAACCATTAATCAAGGAAAAGTTCAGGAAGAAACTGGCCACAATGCAAGTCGCAATAAACTTCAGACCACGACCTTAATTGACACCATTGAAGAAAACAAATTTGACGCGTGTATAGGGGGCGCTAGACGTGATGAAGAAAAGGCGCGGGCAAAAGAACGTTTTTTCTCACACAGAGACGATTTCAGCCAATGGGACCCTAAAAATCAACGTCCTGAACTCTGGAATCTGTTCAATGGCATGCATGCGCCTGGTGAACACTTCAGAGTATTCCCTCTCAACAACTGGACAGAGTTAGACGTTTGGAATTACATTTTAAGAGAAAAAATCGCGCTTCCAAGTTTATACTTTTCTCATCAAAGAGAATGTATCACGAGAGATGGACAAATTTTATCCAATTCTAATTTTCTTCAGCTCAAAGAAAATGAAACGCCTGAAATGATGCAGGTTCGGTTTCGAACGTTAGGAGACTTGACCATTACCGGCGCCTTTGAAAGCGAAGCAGATAATCTAGAGAAAATTATTGAAGAGGTCGCAGCAACAAGAATCACCGAAAGGGGTGGAAGAATAGACGACAAAAGAAGTTCATCTGCGATGGAGGATAGAAAAAAAGACGGATACTTCTAGAATTTAGGGACATGAGCGAAAACACAACAACAGACAATGGCTTACTTAGATTCACTACCGCTGGAAGTGTAGATGACGGAAAGAGCACACTGATCGGTAGACTTCTGTTCGATTCAAAAAGCATTTTTGAAGACCAACTTGAAGCAATGAACGATGCCTCAAAACAAAAGGGGCTTGAGGGGGTCGATTTGAGTTTACTGACGGACGGGTTACGTGCTGAAAGAGAACAGGGAATCACGATAGATGTTGCCTACAGGTATTTTGCGACCCCAAAAAGAAAGTTCATTATTGCTGACACGCCAGGGCACATTCAGTATACAAGGAATATGGTGACTGGTGCTTCTACGGCGGATCTTGCAATTATTTTAATTGATGCCAGACATGGACTTTTAGAGCAGACACATCGACACAGTTTTATCGCATCACTCTTGGGATTACGTCACCTCGTAGTTTGCGTCAACAAAATGGATCTTGTGAATTACGACGAGAAGAAATATCGTGACATCGTAGATCAATACAAAAGCTTCAGTTCACGTCTCGACATCACTGACATCACCTTCATTCCGATTAGCGCACTGAATGGGGACAATGTGGTGGACCGTTCTGAGAACATGACTTGGTATGGTGGCTCCACCCTTCTTCATTACTTAGAAAACGTTCATGTTGGAGCCGATAGAAATCTTCAGGATTGTCGTTTCCCAGTACAGTATGTCATCCGGCCTCAAACAGATGAACACCGTGATTTTCGGGGCTATGCAGGGAGAATCGCTTCTGGAATTTTTAAACCAGGGGATGAGGTCGTGGCTCTTCCCAGTGAAATAAAATCTACCATTAAGGATATTTATCTTGGTGAAAAGAAACTCGAAAAGGCCTTCCCTCCTCTTAGCGTGACCATGACGCTTGCGGATGACATTGATTTATCTCGTGGGGACATGCTTGTCCGTGAAAACAATCAGCCCGAAAAAACAAATGTATTGGATGCTCGGATTTGTTGGCTTGGGGACAAACCTCTCAATACATCGTCTAGATTCATACTTCGACACTTGACACAGGAAGTGCAAGCAAAAATAACCGATGTATTATATCGCATCGATATTAACACGCTCCACAGGGATGAAAAGAACAAGACTGTTGAGGTAAATGACATCGCTAGAATTTCCATCAAAACAGCTTCTCCCGTTTTAATTGACAGCTATCGCAAGAATCGGATCACTGGAGCGTTTATCTTAGTGGACCCGAGTACGCACTCAACAGTTGCAGCCGGAGTCGTTGGATGAATATACACCGCATCAATCATTTAACATTGCCTCTGGTTTTGCTGGGGGTTCACATCCTTGCATCTGCTCTTTTTGCGTGTGAACTTTCAGCCCAAACAGATCCACAAGATGCAAAGAAACAGATTGAAATTTTAGGAGCTGACGTGATTGAAAGGGATCCAAACATCTCTGACGCGAGCAGGTTAGTAGGGAATGTCAAACTGGGGTTGGGGGATGCCATCCTGACTTGCGACAGTGCATACAGGTTCGACAATGGACAGTTCGAAGTTTTCAGTGACGTGTATATCTACGAAATCTCAACATCGGGAGAAATATCCGAGATGTGGGCAAATTATGCGGTCCTCGATCCAGAGAGTGAGACGGTCGATATTAGAGAAGGCGTAAGGTTTAACCACGAGGAGTTCACGATAGAGTGCCCTTCATTGAAATATGGTTTAAATTCAAAGTTCGTGTCTTACGTTGAAAGAGCCCAAATTATTGAAGGCGACAGAATCCTATCAAGTGATGTAGGGGTTTATAGTCCGCTTACAGACCGCTTGTATGCTGGAGGAGACGTGGAAATTATTGAAAATGAAGATCTCATCATATCCGACTCGCTCGCAATCGATAGAAATGACAAAACGTTGTTGCTCTTTAAGCATTCTGTGATCGATATAAATGGTGCAATGATCGAGTGTGAGCAAGGGGAATACGATGGCGAAACCGAGAAAGGATGGTTTGCTGGAAAAGCGAGCATCAAGGACATGCAGGGATTGCTCTCGGGAGACAGCATTGTTGTAAATCGCCAAAACAATGAGGGGCAAGCATGGGGCAACGTCACGGTATGCGATTCCTCTGCTGCAATGACTGTTTGTGGAGATTATGCAAGTAGAATAAAGGGTACCGAGATCGTTAAAGTGAACGACTCCACTTCCTTTGTAAAATTAATGAACATCGAGGGAGAGGATACGCTTAAAATGAATTGCCGTGTACTTGAACGAGAACAGGATTTGTTGTTTGCCTACGGTGGTGTAGTCTTTGAGCAAGGCTCCTTTTCAGGGGATGGTGACTCGTTGTCGTGGGACAGGGGGTCCGATGAGATATGGCTCCTTGGAGAACCCGTGGTTTGGTCTGAAGAAGATGAAATGACGAGTGACACAGTAAAAATGGTTTTAAAACAAAACAAACCATCCGTCATGAAATTAATCGGAAGAGCGAATGTATTCAGTCCTGCAAATGACTCTCTCGACCACAAGATCTCAGGACGCAACTTGGATGCGGCATTCAAAGAAGGTAAGCTACATCAAGTTGACGTGCGTGGAAACGGAACCGTGCTTTATTATTCCGTCGATGGAAGTGAGGAAATGAGCCGAAATAGAGCAACATGCGCGCACATCCAAATGTTGTTTTCTGGCGGAAGTGTCACGCGTATCACATTACTCAGTAACCCTGAAGGAAGATTTGAGGAACTCAACAATGAAATTGCCAACGACCCTAAGGGGAAGGATGATCTTCAAAAAAAGAGGGAAAGACCTGACTTATAAAAGCACTGTGGTTATTTTACGAGAGGATATGTAGACATCTTCGCTTTCACTTCTTGTCCTATTTTCTCTAGAACGGAATCGTCTTCGCAATTTCGAATGGCTTCATCCATCCAAGCGACCAAATCCTCCATGTCAGATTCGACAAGACCTCGAGTGGTTACAGCAGGAGTCCCTACCCTCATTCCTGAAGTTACAAATGGAGAACGGGTATCAAATGGAACCATGTTTTTATTCACGGTAATATCTGCTTTGCCCAATGCAATCTCTGCAGCTTTCCCTGTGATATTCTTATTTCGCAGATCGATAAGCATGAGGTGGTTGTCAGTTCCTCCAGAGATTAGATTGTAACCCCTGGCGACAAAGGCAGAAGCCATCGCTTGCGCATTTCTCATAACTTGTGTGCAGTACACGCGGAATTCGGGTGTAAGTGCCTCTCCGAAAGCAACTGCTTTTGCAGCGATTACATGTTCGAGGGGGCCACCTTGCATGCCAGGGAATACACCACTGTCCAGAATCGCTGACATGGGACGAATGATTCCTTTTGGGTTTTTACGTCCCCATGGATTTGGATAATCTTGGCCCATCATAATGATGCCTCCACGAGGTCCCCGCAGCGTTTTGTGAGTCGTCGTCGTAACTACGTGACAATAGGGCATCGGGTCTGCGAGTAGTTTGGCAGCGATCAGACCCGAAGGGTGACTTATATCCGCGAGCAAGATGGCGCCTACACTGTCCGCTATTTCTCTAAAGCGAGGATAATCCCAGTCACGCGCATAGGCTGACGCTCCACAAATAATCATCTTTGGGTTTTCGCGCTTTGCAACCTCTTCAACTTTATCCATATCCACACGTCCTGTCTCTTCTTCTACGCCGTAAAAAACAGGATTGTACAATTTTCCACTAAAGTTCACAGGGGAACCATGCGTCAAGTGTCCACCATGAGATAGATCGAAGCCCAATATTTTATCTCCTGGAGAAAGACAAGCGAGCATCACCGCTGCGTTTGCCGAAGCACCTGAATGAGGCTGAACATTTGCCCAGGCTGCGCCAAAAAGCTCGCAAACTCTATCAATCGCCAACTGTTCAATTTCATCTACAAATTCACACCCTCCGTAATAGCGTCTTCGAGGCAAGCCCTCTGCATACTTATTTGTAAGTATTGAACCTTGAGCTTCCATGACAACATCGCTGGTATAATTCTCCGAAGCGATCAGTTCAGCACCTTCGGTTTGGCGTATACGCTCCTTTGAGATAAGCGAAGAAATAGCAGGGTCAGATGAACTTAGTGGCATGTTTTTGTTTATTTAGGTATCAAAGGTAGCAACAGGTACGTGTATTAACTCACTTAACACTAAATTGCTACCATGAAAGTTTTATCAAACACAGTATTAATCTCAGGTGCTGCTCTCTTAATGATGGCTTCTATTTTTGCTTTTAGCGCTCCAGCACCGAGTTATGAGTATCAAACATTCACAACCATCGAATCTATTGTACCAGGTGGAATGGGACGAAGCAGAATGTTGTTGGACAATGGGTCAGGGTCTTTAGACGAGCAAAAAATCAAAAATCTTTACAGTGTGGTCGGTATAAAAATGGAAAACATATTTAACAATGACCTGTCTGTGACTGAACAACTCAACGACTTAAGCGAAGATGGTTGGGAGTTGGCTTTTACAAATACGGGTGTTCAGTCCCCAACCGATGGAGGATCTAATGGTATTTACTGCACCCGCTACATCTTACGACGCGTCAAATAACACATGACTGCCCAGAAACTCATTTTATTATTTTCAACCCTTTTTATAGGGGTTACTTCCCTGCATGGTCAATATCGCTGGGATGTCGGCATTGCAGCTGGGACAGGTAATTATTTGGGCGATATCGGTGGAGAAGAACTGACGCGGCGTGATTTGATTTTTGATCTTCACGTAGACCAAACCAAATTCTCTTCCCAGCTTTTTGCGCGATATCGTTTTAACAACATCATCTCAGTGAAGGGTAGTTTCGGCTCGGTGTTTTTGGGAGACACCGATGATGCCTCGATAAATAAAGATCGAGTCGCAAGAAACGCTCATTTTAGAAATAGAATTTATGAGGGTTCTGTCAGAGTGCAAGGAATTGTTTGGGCTCGGCCAAATATCATGCCCTATCAATTTCGGAGAAATGTAAGTGGTGAACTCTACGGCATCGCGGGACTCACCTATTTCAGGCATAACCCACAGGCTAGAATTACACAAGAAGCCGCTGAATACCAATATAGCGAAGGTTTAATCAGTACAGATCCCAACAGTTTTGACTACAACTTGTGGTACGATTTGAGGGACTATCAAACTGAGGGAGTTGCATATTCGAAATCAAGCGTTGCCATTCCTATGGGGGTTGGCGCTGCATTTACCCTAAATAAGAAATGGAGATTGGCACTTGAGATGGTGTGGTCTTTGACATTTACCGATTTTATTGACGATGTGAGCACGACATATGGTGACCCCGAAACCATGGATGACATCGGAAGAGTCCTAAGCAGCCCCACACATTTAGGAATAATCAATACGCTTGGAATATCCGATTCTGAAAGCTACATTCAAAATCATCAGTACTCGGAATCCTTCAACAGCCCCCGAGGAAACCCCGGTCGCAATGATGCCTTCGGGACCCTTCAGGTTTCTATTTCTAGGATCATAAAATCTCAAAGTAGTTTCAGTAAACGCAACTACAGCAACAAAAGAAAGAATGGCTGGAAAGCGCCAAGAAGAAAAAACAAACCTCGGGGCTATAACAAAAGAGGTCGGGCTAGGTTCTGATGCGAATTGTTCTTTCTGTTCTCGCCATTTCCGGATTGTCTTTTCTTGGTTCATGTGGACCATTAACACCTCCCAGAACTGACACAATGAGCGACACCACACATACAAATTTGCTCATTCACTCTTCGAGCCCGTATTTACAACAACATGCTCACAACCCTGTGGATTGGATGCCTTGGGGCAATGAAGCATTTGAAAAAGCGAAGGCTGAAGATAAATTAATCTTCATAAGCATAGGCTATAGCGCGTGCCATTGGTGTCATGTCATGGAGCATGAAACCTTTGAAAATGAAGAAGCCGCTGGGTTTATTAATGAACATTTTGTGAGCATCAAGGTCGACCGAGAGGAACGTCCAGATGTAGATCAAATTTATATGAATGCTGTACAGTTGATGACAAAGCGAGGCGGATGGCCTTTAAATTGTATCGCTTTGCCTGACGGCAGACCTGTTTTCGGAGGCACTTATTTTCCCCGAGATCGGTTTATTCAACAACTCGAAAGTTTAATCGCCTTGAAAGAAAGCGAGCCGAAGAGGATGGAAGAATATGCAGGAAAGCTCACGCAAGGAGTTATTTCTTCTGATTTAATCATTGCAGACAAGGATGGATTGGCGAGAGATGCCGATGGGAGACCTTGGCCTAAGTCTGAAAGAAATAAATATGGGGCCGATATTGATGCTAGAGTAGACTCTTGGAGATTGCAATTTGACCGACAAAGAGGTCTGTCAAATGGAGCGCCGAAATTTCCAATTCCGACAAACCTAGACTTCCTGCTACATTATGGAACCGAACGTGGTGACATGGACGTCCTCGGACACGTTCAACTCACATTAGACATGATGTCAAGAGGAGGAATCTACGATCAAGCTGGTGGAGGTTTTGCGCGATACAGTACAGATTCGGATTGGATGGTTCCACATTTCGAAAAGATGCTTTATGACAATGCTCAGCTTTTATCTACCTATGCGCATGCATGGCAAAGCTTTCAAGAACCCAGATATAAAGATGTGTGCTACGGAATCATCGATTTCATATTGAAAGAACTTGATGATCCATCTGGGGGGTTTCTATCTGCGTTAGATGCAGATAGCGATGGAGTCGAAGGGAAATACTATGTTTGGTCTCATGCCGAACTCGCAGAGGCACTGCAGGTTGACGATTTGAATCTCGTGATGATCGCGTATGACATCGATGGAAGATCGGACTGGGAGCACGGAAACAACATCCTGATGAAATGGGATTCTGATGAGGTTTTGGCAGAAAAGGCAGGGTTGTCATTGCTGAAATTTCGCGAGAGACTTTCATTCATAAATAGGACCCTTGCTTTTTATAGAGATGGAAAGAATTCTTCTGGCAAAGCAACACACGCGCCCAGAGTAAAACCTGGTCTTGATGACAAAGTTCTTACCTCTTGGACCGCGCTTACCGTCTCAGGACTATGTGCATCTTATAGAGCATTTGATGACGCCTCACATCTAAGGAGAGCTGAGGAAGGAATGGAATTTATTTTGAAAACCGCCAAAAAATCGGATGGTACTTTATTCCATGTTTACCACGCAAAGGTCGGGGCACATATTGACGGTTTTCTGGAGGATTACAGCTTTGCGATTGCAGCTTGCCTTGATTTATACGAAGTCACATTTGATCCTCGCTGGCTGAAAGAAGCTCGGGAATTGACACATGTAAGTTTCGATCAATTTTACGATACAGAAACAGGTTTGTTTTGGTATACATCCGAAAACATGGATGGATTGTTCGCCAGAAAACAAGAAAATGACGACAGTGTAATCCCCGCATCCAGCTCCTCTATGGCGCGCAACCTTTTCAGACTGGGCAGATACGACAGCAAGTTCGACTGGATACAACGCAGTGACAGAATGCTTGTCTCAGCCTGGGAGAATTCCGACAATATCCGTAGAGCAACAGGGTGGGCTTCGGTCCTGCTATGGCGTACAAGTCCTTTTTATGAACTTGCAATTTCCGGATCCCATTCAGATGACATGCAAGAAGCACGTAAAGCACTCGATTCCAGATTCTATCCTCAGGTCATTCTTGCGGGAGGTTTGAGCAGCCCGGATCAACCCAAATGGATGGAGGGGAAATACGTCGAATCGGGTACAGCCAGATACTTTGTTTGCCAAGAGGGCGCGTGTAAGTTGCCTGTTGAATCACTTACAGACGTTGATAACTTACTCAAAGCGGAGTAGGTTATAAAATCTACTGCGTACCTTAGATTTTCCATGAAAAATCAAGTCTCCTTCTGCGCCAATCTAATTCTTGAAAAATCTCCTGACTTCCATCCACAGATTGGAGTGGTTTTGGGCTCGGGTTTGGGAACCTTTGCAGACAGTGTCGAGGTTATTTCAAAAACCTCTTTTAAGGAGCTTCCAGGATTTCCTAAAGCCGGCGTTGGCGGCCATGCTGGCCAACTCATTTTGGGTCTTATCGGGCGCACAAAGGTCGCTGTACTACAAGGCAGAGCTCATTATTATGAAGAGGGGAAGGCTGACGCGATGTCTGTTGCAATCAGGACCTTGAAGGAAATTGGTTGTCAGTCTCTGGTCATCACAAATGCTGCCGGAACAATAAACAAAGCCGCATCTCCAGGTGAAATAATGTTGATTAAAGACCATGTAAATATGACGGGGGTATCTCCTCTATTTGGATGTACTGAACGTGATCGGTTTGTCGACATGACGAACGCATATGATACAGACTTGTCGAACATCATGCGCCAGGCAGCAAAAAAAAACAACATCAAACTAAACGAAGGTGTGTATGCATGGTGCTGCGGACCTCAGTTTGAAACACCCGCCGAGATCAATGCTTTGAAGATTTTAGGTGTAGACGCAGTAGGGATGTCAACCGTTCCTGAAGTCATCGTTGCAAGGCACGCACAAATCCCTCTGTGTGCATTGTCAATCATCACGAACCTCGCTGCTGGAAATAGTGCTTCTGCGCTAAGTCACGACCAAACGATACGTGTTGCAAAATTGGCAGAGGATTCTATTAGAGAAATCCTTATTACATATCTGAATTCTTTTTCTGATGAGCAGTAACAAAACCCAACCTATTCTTCCACGAAATCCAGGCACTGACTTTCAGTTGGAGAGGTTTTGCGACATTCAAATAAACAGGAGCGCAGTAGAACAACGTTGCGCGAGCTATGGGACACGAAGAAGCATCAAAAAGGACAAACAAGCTGCTTGGCTTATCAAGGTCATCAGCTTAATCGACCTCACAACTTTGGCCGGTGACGACACAAATGATCGTGTAAGACGGTTGTGCAGAAAAGCGATTCACCCAGTGAATGAACAGTTGCTGAAGAAACTTGAATTGGAATCCTTAAATATTTCGACTGCTGCAGTATGTGTTTACCATGAAATGATCTCTGGTGCAGCACAAGTATTAAAAGGGACAGGCGTTCATTTGGCTGCTGTATCCACTGGGTTTCCTGCTGGACTGTCTCCACTTCCTTTAAGAATAGAAGAAATAAAATACTCCGTGGATCAAGGTGCAGATGAAATTGACATTGTCATAAGCCGAAGACTCGTGCTGGAGGGGAAGTGGGAGGAGCTTTACCATGAGGTGAGGATGTTTCGTGAAGCGTGTGGTGAGGCACATTTAAAAACAATACTCGCGACAGGTGAATTGGGAAACCTAAGTACGATTGCAAAAGCATCACAAGTATGTATGATGGCTGGCGCAGATTTCATCAAGACCTCAACGGGAAAAGAACCCACGAACGCGACACTGCCTGTTTCACTTGTCATGGTAAGAATGATTCGAGAATATTATGAGTCGACGGGTTACATGGTCGGGTTTAAACCGGCAGGAGGCATCAGCGACACAAAGACTGCATTACAATTTATGACGATGATGCAAGAAGAACTTGGAAGAAGATGGTTAGAGCCTGATTTATTTAGGTTTGGTGCATCAAGTCTTTTGGGAGATATTGAACGTCAACTTGACCATTATTCCAGCGGGTATTACTCCGCTGCTTATCGCCATCCTATAGCATAGAAAACATGAAATTATCTAAATCTATCGAAGAACTAGAATACAGCCAAGCACTAGAAAGTGACAAGGAGGCTGTGGAATGGCTTGAGTCGAATGGCAGAAAGTTTGGGCAATTTATAGGGGGCGAATTTCTTTTCCAAAAAAATGCCGATCAAATAAAGGTCACAAACCCAGCTGATTCAAGTCATCTGGCAGCCATTGAAATTGCCGATGACAAAACAGTTGATTTGGCTGTCACTGCTGCTACAAAATCACAGAAGTTGTGGTACAAAGCTGGCGGACATGCCAGGGCGAAAGTTCTATATGCCCTTGCGAGACTCATTCAAAAGCACGCGAGAGTTATTTCAGTGCTCGAAACGTTAGACAATGGGAAGCCCATACGAGAAAGCCGAGATTCAGATATTCCGCTCGCAATAAGACACTTTTACTATCACGCAGGCTGGGCTCAATTACAGGAGTCAGAGCTCACAGGTCAAGAACCTGTGGGCGTAGTCGCGCAAATAATTCCGTGGAATTTTCCGTTTTTAATGCTTGCATGGAAGATTGCTCCAGCAATCGCAATGGGAAATTCTATTGTCCTGAAACCTGCTGAATCTACACCCCTTACAGCCATGTTTTTTGCACAACTCTGCACAGAAGCAGGTGTCCCAAAAGGTGTGATCAATATTGTGAACGGAGCGGGGAATACGGGGGCGACACTTTCCGCGCACCCAAATGTCAATAAAGTGGCGTTTACAGGATCGACTGCTGTAGGCAGAGCCATTCGTAAATCAACCGCTGGACAAAGTAAAAAACTCACCTTAGAATTGGGCGGAAAATCCGCATTTGTCGTCTTTGATGATGCAGATCTAGACTCTGTGGTAGAGGGTATTGTAGATGCGATTTGGTACAACCAAGGGGAAGTATGCTGCGCAGGATCTAGGCTTTTAATTCAAGCCAGTGTTGAAGAAAAACTGATTGGTAAAATTAAGAAGCGAATGGAGACGCTTCGTTTTGGCACTCCGTTAGACAAGTCAATTGATGTAGGGAGTTTGGTCAGCGACAAACAATTCGAGCAAGTATCACATTTGGTGAAGTCTGGATTGAAATCTGGAGGAAATCTATTCCAATGCGAACAACCTGATTCTAATAAAAACTACTACCCTCCAAGTATCATTACAGATGTGGACTCCTCACATCCTCTGGTTCAAGAAGAGATTTTCGGGCCTGTTTTGGTCATCATGAGTTTCCGGACCCAACCCGAAGCGATTCAACTGGCAAACAACACCAGGTACGGTCTTTCTGCCAGTGTTTGGAGCGAAAACATCAATCGAGCGATGCACGTAGCTCCTGCGCTTATTGCGGGTGTGGTTTGGATTAACTGCCACAATAAATTTGATGCTGCATGTGGATTTGGAGGGGTGAAGGAATCAGGCTTTGGAAGAGAGGGAGGAAAAGAAGGACTTTATGAATACCTCAAGCCCATTCAAGTAAAGTACAAACCCACAAAAGAAGCGTCTGGAAATATGGCATCCTCAAAGTCGAACGTTCAACATTCAACTTCCTCAGAAATTGACCGCACGTTGAAGTTTTATATCGGAGGCAAACAAGTCAGACCTGATGGAGGAAACAGTATCCCCGCGCTCAATTTTGACGGCTCAATTTCTGCTTGGGTAGGCCAGGGAAACAGAAAAGACATTCGCAATGCCGTCGAGGCCGCAAGGAAAGCAAATGGGTGGGCGACAAAAACAGCACATTTAAGGGCACAAGTCTTGTACTTTTTTGCGGAAAATCTCACGGTTCGAAAAGACGAATTCATCAAACGATTGATGGAAACATGTGGGGTCAAAAAACCAGAAGCCACAGCAGAATTTAATGCAACTGTTTCAAGAATATTCAGTTACGCTGCGTGGGCAGACAAATTCGATGGAGCTGCGCATGATGCGCCTTACCGGGGCATCACACTTGCGCTTCCTGAACCGATAGGCATTATAGGTTTGGTCGCTCCCGACCACCAACCTTTGCTGGCAGCCATTTCTTTAATTGCGCCAGCAATAGCCATGGGCAACAGGGTTGTTTACATCCCCGGTGACCAGTATCAAAACATCGTTCTAGAATTGGTTTCTGTGATGGAAACATCCGATATTCCAGGAGGGGTCATCAATATTGTCACTGGAGACAAAGATGAGCTTTCCACACATTTGGCTGGACATGGAGAAGTTGAATCTATGTGGTGCTGGGGCAACAGTGAATTAAATAAAAACATTGAATCTATCAGTGTCGAAAATCTCAAACGCACTTGGTGTCACGAGAATAACGACAGAGATTGGCTCGACATGAACGCGGGTGAAGGAACCGAGTTTTTAAGAAAAGCGACGCATGTGAAAAATATTTGGACGCCTTATGGGGACTAGATACCTGCCACAAGAGCTGATCCGAAAAAAGCGCGATGGGCATACACTCAACGACGCCGAGATCGCGTATATCGTCAGCGGCATCTGTGATTTAAATTTCACTGATGCGCAAATAGGCGCCTTTGCGATGGCTGTTGTCATCAAGGGATTGGACATGGATGAGCGTGTGAGTCTGACGAAACACATGATGAATTCCGGGAAGGTTTTGAAGTGGGATGATTTAAACCTGAACGGACCTGTTGTTGACAAACACTCGTCAGGGGGTGTGGGTGACAAAGTGAGTTTGATGCTCGCTCCTATCGTTGCCGCTTGTGGGGCATACGTGCCGATGATCTCTGGACGAGGCTTGGGTCACACGGGGGGGACATTGGACAAACTGGAGAGCATACCTGGTTACAACGTCATGCCCAGTGAGCGTTTGTTTCGTGACACCGTCTCTGGTGTAGGTTGCGCAATTATAGGCCAAACCGCACAGCTCGCCCCAGCCGATCAACGTCTATATTCTATCCGTGATGTGACGGCAACCATCGAATCGGTGGGATTGATTACGGCCTCGATTTTATCAAAGAAACTCGCCGCAGGACTGGATGCATTGGTCATGGATGTAAAAACTGGCAATGGTGCGTTTTGTAAGACACGAGAAATGGCACATGAAGTCGGCAGAAGCATCGTCGATGTAGCAAGTGGAGCAGGCGTTCCCACGAGATGTCTGATCACAGATATGAATTCTGTTTTGGGAAAAAATGTCGGCAATTCAGTGGAAGTTTTGGAATGCATTGCGTTTCTCACCTCACCAAACAAAGCGAATCCAAGATTGTTAAAACTGACACTCGAGCTCGCGGCGCACATGGTTCAAATAAGTGGGATAGAATCTGATTTAAGTGCAGCGTATTTAAAAGCAGAAGTCGCTCTAAATAGCGGAATGGCCGCGGAGATCTTTGAAAAGATGGTCCGGTCATTGGGTGGACCAGGCGACATCTTAAAAAACCCACTTATTCACCTCACTCCTCCTCCGATCGTTCAAGCGATTCCAGCAAATAAATCAGGCTACATTACGGGTATGGACGTGCGGGACATCGGGCTTAGTTTGGTCGCATTGAAGGCCGGACGTGTAAAATCAAGCGACACTATCGACCACAGCATAGGGCTTTCCGATATCGTCCAAATTGGACAATATGTCTCTGTGGGTGACCCGCTTGCAATCGCACAAGTTCGTAATCTAAATGACATTGATTTCCTAAAGAATGAACTTTCTCAAGCAATGAACATCTCCGAAGAGATGTCATCTAATGTGTCTGAATCAGATATTGAAAACGGTCTGATCTACGACATTTTAACACCAAACCCAAGTTAATATTTTCTCAAAATGTCAAAACCCAGGGCTGTTGTTATCGTTCTTGATTCTCTAGGAATAGGGGCCAGTCAAGATGCTGAAAAATATGGCGACACCGGTGCAGACACTTTGGGCCACATTGCTGAATATTGCAATCAAGGAAAAGCCGACAATGCATTAAGACAGGGGCCGTTACGAATACCCAACTTACAACGATGGGGCTTGGCAGAGGCCGCAAAAAACAGCCGAAAAAAAGCATTGCCCATCGATGAAAATGCAACCGTTGAGGGCGCATATGGATTTGCTCAAGAAGTCAGTGTTGGAAAAGATACGCCCAGTGGACATTGGGAGATTTGTGGACTCCCTGTCCCATTTGAGTGGGGGCTGTTTCCAAATGAAAAACCGTGTTTTCCTGAAGACCTGCTTCACGATCTGATCAAGAACGGCAAATTGAAGGGGACATTGGCAAATTGTCACGCTTCTGGCACCGAGGTGATTCAAGAGTTTGGAGAAGAGCACATGCGATCAGGCAAACCCATCTGTTACACCTCTGCAGATTCGGTATTTCAAATTGCAGCACATGAAGAACACTTCGGACTACAAAGACTGTACGATTTATGTGATGTTGCGAGAAAACTTGTAGACCCTATAAATATAGGACGTGTCATCGCTCGACCATTTGTAGGGAATACCCGTGATGATTTTCAAAGAACCTCAAACAGAAAAGATCTCACAACCCCACCTCACGCTCCCACCCTTCTCGATGCTGTTCAAGCAAGTGGAAGCCCCGTAATAGCGATCGGGAAAATAAGCGATATTTTTGCGCAACAAGGAATTTCACATTCGGTGAAAGCACCTTCAAATTCAAAGATTGTGGACGCTTTAATCGAACAAATGAAGATCGTGGACGAAGGGCTTTTATTTGCGAACCTTGTAGATTTCGACAGCGTATTTGGACATCGAAGGGACGTCGCAGGTTATGCCCAGGCCATTGAAGAGTTCGATTCTCGCCTGCCCGAAATTGAAACTATCCTTCGACCAAACGACCTCGTCTTGATCACTGCTGACCACGGATGCGACCCCACATGGCCAGGGACAGATCACACGAGGGAATATGTTCCCGTGCTGTTTAACGGGCCAAACGTGTCTCCATCAAACTTGGGGAAGAGATCGAGTTTTGCAGACATGGGTGCGACCCTTGCTGCTCATTTAAATACACCTAAATTAGAACATGGAGTTGCTTGTAAATTGTAAGGTTTCCGAAGTTGTAAAGAGGGGGTTTGTAATTTGTTTAACCCTTGCAACCCTCACCCTACTTCTAGAAATGGATTTAAGGGCAAACGCACAAACTGAGCTTTCACGGTCTCAACGTCAAGAACTGAAAAAACGTACTAAAAACTCCCAAAATATAATTGGAGATCTAGAGAAAAACTATCATCACAAACAAGAGAACCATTATAAACTACAAGATCGAAAGACACGCAGAATAATGCGAAGAGGGCAGAAACAAGCTAGAAAACAAGCAAGTAGACGCTCTCAACATTGGTTTAAACGGCTCATATTCAGATGGAAAAGCAGGAAATAAATACAAAATTTCACAGTTTTTCACAAAGAACATTAAACCCCTATATTTACGCTCTCTATTGAAACGCGTGAAATACACCTGCGAATGATTCGGCTTGCTACATTTATATCTGCCATTTTGCTCTTCACGAGCGCTGGAATAGCCCAAGTGGGCTCTGGTACTTTAAAAGGAAAAGTTACTGATTTTGACTCTGGGGAGCCTCTCCCCTTTGCCTCAGTCGTAATGTTTCTTAACGGCAACCAGGTATCTGGTACAAATACAAACTTCGATGGGGAATATACCATCAAGCCTATTTCTCCAGGGACATACGACGTCCTGTTAAGTTTCGTTGGTTATCAATCAAAGAAAATTACGGGTGTCCGTATCAATGCAAATAAAATTCATTTTGTCAATGCCGAAATATCCGCTGGGGTATTGGTGCAAGCAGCTGAAGTTGTAGAATATGCTGTTCCATTGATCGATGCCGATGGTGGAGCGTCAGGAGGAACTGTCAGCAGAGAAGACATTGACAAACTTCCTGGAAGATCTGCTACATCTATTGCAACCACAGTTGCTGGAGCAAGTACATCTGGTACTGGGGGCGGAATCTCAATCCGTGGAGCGCGGACTTCTTCGACTTGGATTTATATCGACGGAATTAAAATTCGTGGATCCTCAGCCCTACCTAAATCTGCGATTGAAGAAGTACAAGTTGTCACAGGAGGAATCCCCGCGAATATCGGTGATGCTACAGGTGGAGTCATTAACATTTCCCTTCGTTCTTCAAGTCGAACATGGTTTGGTGGTGGTGAGGTTATCTCATCTGGACTGCCTATTGGAGAGAAATCTTACGGTTTAGATAAATTCGGATACAATCTCGCAGAAGGAGTTGCCTCAGGTCCAATCTTCTTTCGCAAAGATGAAAACGGCAAAAAAACGGACCCACTTGTAGGTCTATTTATCGCTGGAAACGTCACCTATCAAAAAGACCCCCGACCTACTTTTGGGGGCGTTTACAGAATAACGGACGAAGCGCGCGATGCCCTTATTGCGAATCCACTCAGACTGAACATCAGTTCAGCTGGAGAGATTAACGGCGCCATCTACAACGCTGACTTCCTCACGGAGGATGACTTCACGAAGATCGATACCCGAATGAACGTCGGATCTCAAAGCGCGAACATCGTCACCAAATTTGACATCAATACCAATGAATTTACGACGCTTACATTAGGAGCAACTGCTTCAGGAGGAATCAACAATACCTTTGATTATGCACGATCATTAATGAATTGGGAGAACAACAATCTGAACACCAGTTACGATTGGCGCGCGTATGCAAAGTACAGTCAAAGATTCGTCAATGAAGAGGGAGACAACTCAAGCAATCTCAGCAATGTGTTCTACCAAATTATGGTGGATTATAGCCAAAGCTTTAGGAGTACCGAAGATGCAAACCACAGAGATGACTTCTTTAAATATGGACACGTAGGGAAGTTTGAAGTTTACAATAGAAATTCATATGGTTACAATCCTACTTCAGGAAGATTCGTACACAACGGTTGGGAGGATACACTTGTTACTTTTGAATCTTCTGAGTACAATCCTACTCTCGCAGCGATAAACAATCAATATTTCTCTCTATTCGATCAAGAACCCTACACCCCTTTTGTAGATGGACCTTATGAAAGTTTGTTAGAGGTACAAAACGGAAACGCACTCCTGAATGGACAAAGTCCCTCATCAACATATGGTCTTTGGAGCTATGCAGGCACACAAGGCTCAGACTACTTCAAATCAAACAATTCTCAATTCCGGATAAGTGCCGCTGGTTCTGCAGATATCGGAGACCATGCGTTACAGATGGGTTTCGAATATGAGCAACGAAAGGATGCGTTCTTCTCATTGGCACCGATCGGTTTGTGGCAATTGGGAAGACTGTTGTCGAACTCTCATATTAAAGAGCTGAACTTCAACGATTCTACAATCACGAACATTGGAACAGAATACTATGTGACGTATGGTCGCCTGATTGGAGAGAACCAATTCATGTTTGACAGGAGTTTACGTCGAGAGCTAGGACTTGATCCAGACGGAAATGACCTCATAAACATTGATGGATTAGATCCCGACTTCTTTACTTTGGATATGTTTAGCGCAGATGACCTCCTCAATCAAGGGGACAACCTTGTCAATTACTCAGGATACGACCCCTACGGAAACAAGATCAGTGGACGCCCTTCCCTTGAAGATTTCTTCACTGATACAAATGATGAAGACTTTTATACACGTCCTATTGGCGCGTACGAACCTATTTACATCTCTGGATACATCATGGATAAATTCACATTTGATGACATCATCTTTAATGTGGGTTTACGTATCGACAGATTTGATGCAAACCAGAGTGTGTTAAGAGACGCTTACGTAATAGGTGACGCACATAGCTTGGGAGATGTCTCAGAAGCACCCGCAGTAGGAGAATTGTCCTTTATCAATCAAACTTTCGGCGAAGATTTTGTCGTGCCAAACAACATCGGAGACGATTATGTGATCTATGTTGATGCGCTCGATGAACCCAACGCGATTGTTGGATACAGAGATGGTGATACATGGTACAACGCAGCAGGAACTGAAATTAATGACCCGGATATTCTTGCAGTAAACGAACCTTACCCTGCGCCATGGCTAGTAAACTCTAAGGAACCACTAAATGATGATGCATTTAAAAGCTTTGTGCCAGAGGTAAATATCATGCCTCGTATCTCGTTTTCATTTAATATTTCCGACGAAGCTGTATTCTTCGCACATTATGATATCCTTACGCAACGTCCTACATCGAGCAATAGATTCTCACCCATCGATTACCTCTTTATTGAAAGCAGAAACAACCTCATCTCAAATCCAGACTTAAAGCCTGAGAAGACGATCGATTATGAGTTGGGATTCCAACAGGTTCTCACAAAGACTTCGAGTGTGAAAATATCTGCATACTACAAGGAAATGCGGGATATGATTCAAGTAAGAAACTTTACAGGTGCTTACCCGAGACCATACAGAGCCTTTGGCAACTTGGACTTCGGAACAGTCAAAGGATTCACTGTCGGTTACGATATGCGTAGAACTGGAAACATCCGAATCAATGCAAACTATACCCTTCAGTTTGCCGATGGAACAGGATCGACAACGGAAACAGCACTTGCACTCATCAACGCAGGGCTACCTAACCTAAGATCTATCAGCCCGCTTACATATGACCAACGTCATCGAATTGTAGCGAACGTTGATTATCGTTATGGAAAAGGCGAACAATACGACGGACCCGTCATAAATCTCGGTGGCAAGGAAAGACAGCTGTTTGCTGAAATGGGGATCAATGTGATTGCAAACCTTGGATCTGGAACTCCATATACAGCTTCTTCAATCCCCACTCCGATAACAGGTGAAATAAGTCCATCAACTGAAGGGTCCATTAACGGATCTCGTCTTCCATGGCAATTTAATATGGATTTGAATCTCGACAAAAACTTCTCAATAAATATTGGCAAAGAAGGTGAAGAGAGCAAAACTGTGAACCTAAACGTTTACCTGTGGGTGGGTAATTTACTCAACACTCAAAACATCAATTCAGTATACCGATTTACCGGTGTTAGCAATGATGATGGTTACTTAGCGGCAGCTCAATATCAGCCACTTATTAATAGCCAAACAAATCCTGACTCTTTTAGAAACTACTACACGATGTATACGGACAATCCTTTTAACTTAGGGCTCCCTCGTACACTTCGTCTTGGTCTTAAATTCGACTTTTGATGTTTGCAAGCAAGAAACTCATGAAACGTATTCTTTCCTTATTTGCTATTGTACTACTAGCTCAGCCGTTACTTGCATATAAATATGTTGGTGATCCCATCCCTGGTGCAAATGACAATTCAAATAACAACAGTACAGAAGTACTGCCTCAGCTTCGGTCAGCAGCATGTGCGCCAGCAACGGCACTGAGAGATATCGAATGGAATAACGTGAAAGCGCTTATTGAAACCGGCGGATCTCTTTGGCAAGACAGAGCTAACAGCAGCGGTTCTTACGAAGTCCCTAAGGGCGGAGGTGTAAGTTCATTGTACGCAGGTGCGCTGTGGATGGGTGGAATCTCTCCTGACCAACAGCTTAAGCTTGCTGCCTTGACTTTTAGACAAGGAAACGATTTCTGGACGGGGCCCCTTACAAATGACGGGGGTGCGGAGATAGATGCTATCGAGTGTCAGAAATACGATAAATTCTTTGTATCCACTCGCGCAGAAGCGCAACTTCACAGATCATATTTTGATGCACTTCAAGCTGGAACTGTTGATGAGGAGTTTCCTGATGGATACGCTACTCCATCCTATTTCTATGACTTTCCCGCCCACGGACTTCCAGCGATTAACCAAGACTATTATCTTGGGCCATTTCAGGATTATGATGGCGATGGGTTTTATGATCCAAATCAAGGAGACTATCCTTGGTACGATTTCTTGTCCGAAATAGATTGTAAAGAACGAAGAAGAGAAGATATCGTCCCGCTTTATGGAGACAGAAACTTTTACTGGATTTTTAATGACAAAGGCAACGTTCATTCGGAATCTCAAGGAGAACCTATCGGAATGGAAATACGCGCACAGGTATTCCAATTCTCTACGAACGATGAGGTTAATAACATGACGTTTCACAACTATGTCCTCATCAATCAAGGCACTCAGACCCTAAGTGATACATATTTCGGAGTTTGGGTAGATGCCGATCTCGGAAACGCTACGGATGATTATGTAGGCTGTGACGTCCAGAGAGGATTAGGATATGCTTACAATGGAGATGCCTTTGACGAACCCTCAAGTGATTCGCCAGGTTATGGTGAGAACCCACCTGCTGTAGGTATTGACTTTTTCGAGGGTCCATACCAAGATTCTGACGAAATCGACAATCCTCTGACTGAGGTGTTTACGGATGCGATTGATTCTCTGGGTATCCCATACGAAGGCATTGGAATTGGATATGGTGATGGTGTCGTCGACAATGAGCGGTTCGGTATGCGTCGTTTTGTATACTACAACAACAGCGGAAACAACATTAACGGAGAACCGACCACCCCACTTCATTACTACAACTACATGAATGGGATTTGGAAGAATGGTCAGAAGATGGCGTATGGGGGAGATGGTGTAAGTGCAGCTACGGGAGCAAATCTAGACATCCCATGTGACTACATGTTTCCCGGAGAAACAGACCCATACAATTGGGGAACGGTGGGGGTCAGTACTGAACCATGGACAGAGGTCAGTTCAGGAAATCCTCCTGCGGATAGACGATTCATTCAATCAGCCGGTCCTTTCGTTCTAGAGCCAGGTGACTTTAACAACATTACGATGGGTGTTGTTTGGGCAAGAGCCAGTGCCGGAGATCCATTTGAAAGTGTCAAATTACTGCGACAAGCTGACGACAAGGCTCAATCGCTTTTCGACAATTGTTTTGAAATAGTGAGTGGACCGGATGCGCCAGATGTTGCCATTCAAGAACTTGAAAATGAGCTTATTATTTACCTTACGAATAACAATTCACTTTCAAACAACTTCAATGAGGACTACGTGATGTTTGACCCAGGCATACCTAAGCTAGATGTGGATGGAGAAGAATATGACAGTCTTTCGCGTTCATACACATTCCAGGGCTACCAAATCTATCAATTGTCTGACAACACAGTATCGGCTTCAGACCTTGAGAATATTGAAAAAGCAAGACTGATTTTTCAATGCGATGTGATAGACGACATTTCGAATGTCGTGAACTATGTACAAAATGAAGAAATGGGCTTAGCTGTTCCATTCCTCATGGCGCAAGGGGCAAACGAAGGTGTCCAGCACAGTTTCAGGGTGACAAGAGATGCGTTTGCACAAGGCAGCAATACCCTGATCAACCACCGCAAGTATTACTTCATGGCGCTCGCTTATGGGTACAATGAATACGAAGAATACAATGCTGTAACTGGAACAGGCCAAGACGTTCAGTACAAGGCTTCCCGAAAAGGCGCCGTAGGTTCTATTAGAACGTACTCAGGCACGCCGCACCTTCCTTCCCCTGAGTCTGGCGGAACGATTCAGAAT
>CAWVRV010000025.1:0-27689 GCA_963932755.1 uncultured Flavobacteriales bacterium
TTCGCTGCTGGAGCTTCCTCCTTCGCTGCTGGAGCTTCCTCCTTCGCTGCTGGAGCTTCCTCCTTCGCTGCTGGAGTCGCTTCTGGCTCAGGTGCAAGCGCAGACGAATCCATGGTTTGCTTAAGTTTAGATAAAATATCTAAATCACCAAGTGTACTCTTTTCTGTCTTCTTATTGATAGAGTCCATCATTGTAGATGATCCACCAGACCCTCCGCTATTTGAACGTGGCTTACGCTCTTTCTTTGCTGGGCCTTCTTCATGAGTACGTAAGTGACTAACTGTAATCCTCTTGGCATTACGGTTAAACTCAAGAACTACAAATTCAGCTGTCGCATCGACTTCTAACGCTTCTCCATCTGCTTTATTCAGGTGCTTGATATGACAAGTACCCTCTAGACCATAAGGAAGAGCGATTAGTGCGTTCGCACCGTCAATTTTCACAACTGTAGCTTGATGCTTAGAAGCAACGGCAAATATTGTTTCAAATACTTCCCACGGATTCTCTTCAATCTGCTTGTGACCAAGACTCATGCGACGGTTCTCGTTGTCAAGCTCCATCACTACAACTTCGATTTCGTCTCCTACGCTGCAGAATTCAGATGGATGCTTAATCTTTTTAGACCAACTAAGATCTGAAATGTGAACCAAACCATCAATGCCTTCTTCAAGCTCAACGAATAAACCAAAGTTAGTGAAGTTGCGAACTTTACCTTTCTGCTTAGAGTTGATTGGATAACGTGTCTCAATTTCTGCCCATGGATCTACGCTCATTTGCTTGAGTCCAAGTGACATTTTGCGTTCTTCTCTGTCTATGCTTAATAGCACACACTCGACCTCTTGACCTACTGTTAAGAAGTCTTGAGCTGAACGTAGGTGTTGTGACCAAGACATTTCGCTTACGTGCAAAAGACCTTCTACACCTGGTGCAATTTCAATAAATGCACCATAGTCAGCCATGACAACAACTTTACCTTGAACCTTCGTTCCTTCAGTAAGCTCTTCCGTTAGAGAATCCCACGGATGAGGAGTTAACTGCTTCATGCCTAGAGCGATACGACGCTTATCGTCATCAAAGTCTAGAATTACAACATTGATCTTAGCATCTAGTTCAACCAACTCTTCTGGATGACCAACTCGTCCCCAGCTCATGTCAGTAATATGAACAAGACCGTCTACACCTCCAAGGTCAACGAATACTCCGTAAGAAGTAACGTTCTTAACTGTTCCTTCAAGAACTTGACCTTTTTCAAGATCCTTAATAATAAGACGTTTTTGCTCTTCAAGTTCAGCTTCGATAAGCGCTTTATGAGAAACAACAACGTTTTTAAATTCTTGATTGATTTTGACAACTTTGAACTCCATCTCCTTACCCACATACTCATCAAAGTCACGTATCGGCTTCACATCAACCTGTGAGCCTGGTAAGAAGGCTTCAAGACCAAATACATCAACGATCAATCCACCTTTGGTACGACATTTAACAGTACCATTGATAATTAGATCTTCGTCTTTCGCTTCATTTATTTTGGCCCAAGCCTCATACACACGAGCAGTACGATGACTTACTACGAGTTGACCATTGGAGTCCTCTGTTTTCTCAACAAAAACAGCAACTTTATCTCCTGGCTTTAAGTCTGGATTGTAACGGAATTCAGATGCTGTAATAATACCTTCTGACTTATAGCCAATATTTACAACGACTTCTTTCTTTCCAAGATTAATAACAGTACCTGTTACAACTTGCTTGTCCTCTATTAGTGTGAGGTTTGCTTCATATAGGTTCTCAAGGTTCGTACGTTCCTCGATTGTCAATTCATCTACATCAGATTCAAATGAATCCCAGTCAAAATCACCCGTTGGGACCGAAATCTCACGTGGTTCTGTTGGTCTAGGACCTTCACTTACTGGTTCTTTCTTTTCAACTGCTTCTGGAGCTGCCTCTTCAGCAACTACTTCAGCAACGACCTCCTCAACTGCTTCTGGAGCTGCCTCTTCAGCAACTACATCAGCAACGACCTCCTCAACTGCTTCTGGAGCTGCTGCTTCTTCAGCAATTACTTCAGCAACTACATCCTCAACTGCTTCTGGAGCTGCTGCTTCTTCAGCAACTGGCTGTTCTGTTTCTACTTCTGGTTGTGCCACTTCTTCAGTTGGCTGCTCCACTTGTGGAGTCTCTTTAATGTCCTGCGAAACGTTGTTTTCTTTCGTTTCTTCAGGCTCTTTGGGTGCGTCGTTCATGCTTCCCGGTATTTGTATGACTTGCCTATGTGAGGAGGGCAAATCAGATATAAATCAACGGACAGTTCCTCACTTCTACCCGATTTAAGGGCGCAAAGATAGTGTTTCAGGCTGTGTCACACAATGATTTACACAGATTTGTTATGCTTAAAAATAAAAAAAAACTCACGGTGTAACAATCACCTTTTTCCCGTGCCCGTATACATGTGCATCTTTTTTCGGGCGAAGGATGTATAAACCGGGTGCAACACTTAATAAGTGCGCGCCTGAAGATGGGTAGTCCATGATTTTACGGCCATTCATATCACGCAATTCAGATGGCGCATTTATTGTAATAAAAGTACCTGAACTGATGGGATTTGGAAAGAAGTGGTGTTCTGACATTGAAGTGTCCTGAGCCGGTATCTGTTCAATCGAAGTTGTGCAAACGTTGCAGTACTCAGGAGTCGTTAAACCAGGAAGAAATATTTGCCATGGGCCTGTGCCATCGGGGGATCTTCCCAAGCTGTGATCTGTAGGAATCACATTAAAATGAACTGAGTCGGCTATTGAAAACCCATCAACGGATCTCAATACGATGACTTCTCCACCAGAATTAAATTTGAAATTTGTATGATTCCATCCTTGAGCGTCGTCCTCATCTACCCAAATGAGTTTGAACTCGCCCGGCTGTATCACTGTAGAGTCAGGAATACCTAATGGGAATTGCCATTTCATGGGTTGGTTAAGTCTATCTGTGAGGTAGTAACCTGCCAAGTCAACCGCCACATCTTCATTATTCACAATTTCTAACCAGTCTTCATGTGCGCCAAAAATCTCAACTGGCCCTGTAACTCCTGAAGGATCAATTGTATCTAATACATTTGAGGACTGGAGCTCGTTGATCGACAAATTCGCGGGAGGCACAATCAATATGGAATTTGAAACCCGGGGTGTCGGCGTACTGAACCACTGACTTGTAGGCGCTCCGTCTGCGACTCTTCCCCAGCTTGTATTTGTGACCCCTACAGAATAATCATATGTCTCAGCGACAACTCCATCAGGCCCCGTCAAACTCAAAGTCCCATCTGAAAGCGCGGGCTCAAACCCCAGATGATGGCCCCCTTGAGAGGGAGCAGCATCCATCCAAAACAGCAAAAACCCCTCTCCTTCCACGGTCGTTTCCACAGGGGAGTTCACAGGAATTGTATATGCCTGTCCCGCAGAGTTAGAAAATGTATATCCCGCTAAGTTTACTTGAAACGCATTGGGGTTGAACACCTCTACATAAGGGTCTGCCTCATGATATTCGTCAATCAGGTTGTCTATATTTGAAATCAGCACCTCGTTTATATAGAGTAATGGAGTCGCCAGTGTTTCCTCATAATTGCTTTCATCCGGTGTGGGGACATTAAAATACATCCAGTCTTCACACCCATCACATACACGTCCATAGCTAATGTCTGTCTGTTGGGGAGGGAAAGTCAATGAATCGAGAATTGTCACCCCATCAGGTGCAGTGAGGTAAATCCCTTCTCCGTCCGGACTCAGTTTAAATTCGGCGTGATTTTCACCTTGAATGGAGTCGTTATCTAGCCAAACCAATAAAAATCCATTTGGCAATATCGTTGTAAGTCCCGCATTTGTATTTGGAAACTGCCATTTGGTGAGGCTATCCAATCGGTCGCTTAAAAAATGCCCCTCTAAGTTTAAAACACCCCCCTCGTGATATAGCTCAACCCAATCATCACTCTCGAAAAAATCATCGAAACTGCTGAGTTGATTGCTTGCCATAAGTTCATTAATATAGGTTTGACCTATAATGAATGTAAATGGGCATAATACACTGAAAATAAGGATAATAATCTTATATCTATTCATTTAGTTTTTCTATTCGCGCATTTTTAAAACCTTCCTGAACAGCTAAATCATACGCTTGTTCTGCTTCTTCAAGGGGCAACTTAGACGTAAAATAGACCTTCGCACCCGCGATTTCAATACTGCGAACGGTGACCAACGTTCCTAAATGCAGCAAAGCAGCAGCTTCGATCGCAGGTATGGCATTGACAAACGAAGCGATTCTTACTCTGTAGAACGCTACAGCTGTGACAGCAACTTCTGTTTCTGTGGGTTGGACGTCACCGCGCTCACGGGCAACAGAATTCATGGCCATGATCTTCATGCGTTTTCCATCTTCGAGCTGAACAACAAACGCATCTGTTCTCGCACCTCTTTGGATTAAAATGGGCAGCTTCTCTAATGTCTGGTCCACACTTAGGCTAGCCTCTGTATACCACCTCTTCAATCCGTCACTTAACACTTCGTAAAATAAATTCCCTTGTGTCATGGTGAGCATTGGCTGGCTTGGCTCTCCTGAAAACGCCCCTATTTGAACCGCATACCAGACTCCTGGGAGTTGATCTGTTGGATGAATTCCTTCAAGAGCAACGAGAGGCGTTGTTTGAATTTCTTTTTCTTTTCCCTCTGTTTGTATCACCGTCGCGTTAAACACATCCTCCAAACCATACGCAATTAATTCAACTTTTGCCTTGCTCCTCTCTTCCTCATTCACAAACGGCCCCACAAAGACTTTGATCAATCCATTCGGCAACGTTTTAACAATAATGTCAGTGTTCTTTGGCAGGAATCCGACATCTGGCAAAGACCTAAACACGCCCACCTGGATCGCCATTTCTGACGTCTGAACGGGTGCTTGGACTTGCTCGTTTGTGGTTTCGTTCACTGGCTCGAGAACGGGTTCTTCTTGCGCAACGATCACATTCTCTGATTCCACAATCTCCTTGATTTCAGGAGCGTCGTGGGTACTGTGAATCGCAATGGAAGCAACTTCTGCTATAACTTCTTGTTGTTCTTCCTCAACGGGCTCCAGTTTGGCATTCGACACGGCATGGGAACGGTAAAGTACAGCCGAACTAAAATGACCTGACCGATCACTCACGAGCCATCCTCCACTTAGGTTTCCATCTGCCAAAGTATTTGATTCAGGGAAAAGAAAATATTCATTTGAGGATGTGTTCCAAGCGCGAGGCAATCTTTCAGGAGACCCATACTTTCCATTTGGGGAGGTTGCTTTGGCAGAAAACAAATCAAAGCCACCTAAAGATGACGCCCTGTCGGAAGCGAAGATGATTGATTCGGTCTCTTTGTGATACACCGGGTTCATATCGTCTGCTGCACTGTTTACCGAATCGGGAAGTCGCTGCGATTCAGACAAAGACCCGTCGGGGTTAATCTTTGACATATAGATGTCAAGCCCCGTGGAGCCTTTGTTGCCATAAGAACAAAAGTAGATTACATCCGATTCTGGGTTGTAGACGACGGGACTCACCCAACCTCTTTTCTTATCGAGTTTGGAACGAAGTACTGTGGGAACCAGGGTGATTCTAAAAGGGCTACCTTCTGTGGGAATCGATCTGAAAAAGTCCCCCAACTCGACCTCATCTTTGCTTGAATACGAAATCGAAATGGTAGGTGGGGCAAGGTCTTGTAACGCATCGCATTGCACCAGGCGGAATTCCGCTTCCTTTAACCATTCTGAGTTCTTGTCTGAGTTTGCGATAGCACGGTGAAACACTTTTGTGGCTTGTTTGAAATCTTCAATGTGTTGATACGCCAGAGCGAGAAAGAAAAGACGCTCGCCTTCAGAGTCCATTTTATCTTCCAAGGCGATGAGTCTTTGTATCCCTTCTTCGCGCAATGTTGAGTCTGCAGTACAGGTCACCGCATAATAATATTGAAAATCGAGTTGATCAGGCTCAATACTTAAAAGAGCGCCATATTGACTGTTTGCCTCCGACATATTCCCTTCCATAAAAAAGGAAGCTGCTGAAGAAGAGGTAGGAATATTGTGTTGGGCAGTTGCACAAAAAGAAACAAGCCCTAAAATCATGAGGAAAATTGGGGGTATTTCAATATTTGAGAACGAGTGCTTCATATTAATCCGAAAAGTACATTACCATGGGGCTTTCTTAGGTGTGAGTAGGTAGTTTTGCATAAATTATTAATTAACAATATGGCACACGGCACATTTCAAGTCCCTTTCCCGGTAAACGAACCCGTTCTTTCATACGCTCCAGGCTCGCCTGAACGAGAAGAGCTTCAGGAGATGTACAATCACATGTACAATCAAGATCCGATCGACGTTCCTATGTATATCGGAGGTGAGCACGTTCGAACATCTGACAAAAGACCCATGACTCCCCCTCAAGAGCACGGGAAAGTCCTCGGTCACTTCAACTATGGAGATGCTTCTCACGTTGAAGCAGCGATCAACGCTGCACTTTCAGCACGCAAGCAATGGGCTGCATTTTCATTTGTTGAAAGAGCGACCATCTTTTTAAAAGCTGCCGATCTGATTGCGGGAAAATACAGATCAAAAATCAATGCCTCTACAATGCTTTCTCAAGGAAAGAACTGTTTTCAGGCCGAGGTTGACGCTTCGTGTGAGCTTATTGACTTCCTTAGGTTTAACGCTTACTTCGCACAGGAGATTCAGCAAGTTCAACCCGAAAGTGCGGACGGGATTTGGAACAGAACAGAATACAGAGCACTCGAAGGGTTCACCTTCGCCGTGACTCCTTTTAATTTCACAGCCATTGCAGCCAATCTTCCTGCTTGCATGGCATTGATGGGCAACGTGGTCGTTTGGAAACCTGCAGAAACGCAGATGTACAGTGCGCAAGTCCTCATGGAAATATTCATCGAAGCTGGCCTACCTGATGGCGTCATCAATCTGATTTCTGTAGACGGCCCAGTGGCAGGAGATGTTGTTTTCAAACACAAAGACTTCTCTGGGCTTCACTTTACAGGCTCAACAGCCGTTTTCCGCCACCTTTGGAAAACCATCGGTGAGAATCTTGAGAACTACAAGTCCTACCCTCGCATTGTAGGCGAGACTGGTGGAAAAGACTTCGTTGTTGCGCACAGCAGTGCGAACACAAAAGCAGTGACGACAGGGCTTATTCGCGGTGCTTTTGAGTATCAAGGCCAAAAGTGTTCAGCAGCTTCTCGCGCATACATCTCCGACAACATTTGGCCTGAGATCAAGGAACAACTTGTCAGAGAATTAAAGACGTTGAAAATGGGCTCACCGGCTGACTTTTCAAATTTCATCAATGCGGTCATCGACAGACGATCGTTTGACAAGATCAAGGGATACATTGAGTATGCAAAGGGTCAAGACGATTGTGAGATTATTTCTGGTGGCACATGCGATGACTCTGTAGGGTACTTTATTGAGCCTACAGTTATCGTAACATCAAACCCTCATTTCAGAACGATGGTGGAAGAGATTTTCGGCCCTGTCCTGACCATTTACGTTTTCCCTGCTGGGGAGTTTGATGCAACGCTTGAACTCGTTGACTCTACGAGTGAGTACGCACTCACCGGAGCCGTTTTTGCCCAAGACCGATATGCGCTATCTGCCGCAAAAGATGCGCTAGAGCATGCTGCTGGAAATTTCTATCTCAACGACAAACCCACAGGTGCAGTCGTAGGTCAACAGCCCTTCGGCGGTGCCAGAGGATCTGGAACCAATGACAAAGCCGGGTCTGCCCTCAACCTGCTTCGCTGGGTCAGCCCCAGAACTGTGAAAGAGACGCTGGTTCCTGTTGAAGACTACAGATACCCCTTTCATTCTTAATCGAACAAGATTGAGAAACATGAAAAAGGCATCCGTGATGGATGCCTTTTTTCGTCTTGGCCATATTGAGTTGAACATTTCTAATCCCGGACGCAACGTGCAGACATGCCGTTGTTCATACCTTGTTGGATTCGGTGTAAATAGTCGACGCTGGAGTAAAGCCCAAGATCCCACGCGTCGGAACCTGACCAACCTGACTCTGAAGCAGACCACCAGAATCCGTTGTCCCCTTCGTGGAAGAAACCAAGGGAATAGCAAGAACCGCCTGGCAAACCAGACCAGCCGCTGGAATTAGTAGCTCCTGTATTAGGCGAATTCCAATGGTCATAACCTGCTTCTTTCATCTTACCTCCTGCTACTCCTTCTCCGCCTAAGAAATCTGTGAGTTCGGTGAATTCTTCATCTGTAGGAATATGCCATCCACTTGGACAAATACCCTCTGTCATCACTGCAGGCCAGTTATAGAGGACTCCGTAGGTATTGTAGTTACCTGAAGCCTTTGCGGCTGTAACGTCTGTTCCGGTATATCCATATACAGAATAGTTAGGTTCAATTGCCGAGTCAATACTTGGGTCTGAAACCTCAGGCAAGTAGCGACAATTTTCTGAGAACCAACATTGCTCGCCGATTAAGACTGTACCGTAGTCGTAGCCATCGTAAGAGACAAGGTCGCCGCAAGAGTTAAAAATAGGCGCACAGGTGTATGAGAAAGTGGTATCAGAACCAAACTCATATACATACCACTCTTCTAATTGAGGTAGATAAACCGAGTCATATAGCAGTGTAATACTCTCTATAACCACCTCAGTAGCACCAGGGCCATTACACACCCCACACTCGTCCAATACTCCTATACAGTCGTCCTCTGAATCACAGATGCCGTCATTGTCACTGTCACCATCACATCCGCCTCCACAGACGCCTAAAACATCGATGTAAGCACAAGGCTCAGATGGGTTATTAGCATAGTTACAAGCGGCTAAATCAACGCAGTCATCCAAGCTATCCCACACGCCATCGGAGTCAGTGTCTGTGTCGCCAAATACAGACAACATCTCTAAGAAGTCATTGATACTAACGTTGCCATCTCCATTGCCATCGTACGGATTGGGACAGTCAACTTGAGCTGTGAGAGACAGCGTCATGACACATAACAAAAAAGTAAGTAAATATCTCATGGTTCGTAGGGCTTGACTAAGAACTCACAAGATACGAAAATAATATTATGTCAAAAAATGGAGAGAGGGACACCTTTTTCAAGGGTCCCTCTCATGATTACGGTGTAAGCCGGATTCTGTTCCCGTTGTTGAATAAACAACTCCGAGCTTCATCATTGATCTAATGCGACCTACCCTCTAGCATCGAGCGAGCAGCCCTCAAGCACTAGTTTACATGGTCTTGCAGCCCGCAAGGTTTACCTAAGCTGGTGGATCACTCCACCACTGGTGGGCTCTTACTCCACCTTTTCAGCCTTACCTGTGCTCTTGCGAGCCATCGGCGGTTTAAATTTCTATAGCACTTTCTATCCCATCACGTTTGATGGTTCTCCCTTTCGAGGAGTACGGCACTCTGAGCTGTCCGGACTTTCCTCCCCACTTGCGTGAGGCGATAAAGGCAACCGTGACACAAATTTAACAATTCCTGAAGGACTATGAGTAAATTTGCCCCCATGAAAATACATGTTTCTTTTTTACTTCCAGTTCTACTCAGTGGCATCCTTGTCACAAGCTGCTCTGAATCTACTGAAAAACCTCACGAAAGCGGTGACAATCCACACGCTAGATCTCATCATGGAGAAGACGCAGAAATCAATAAATTATCTGTCGACGGGGTGACCTATGAAAAGGAAGTGCATCTGTCGAACATGCATCAATTCACTTTTGGGGGCGACAATGCGGAGGCGTATTGGTCATTTGACTCTCAAACACTTGTCTTCCAAACCGCAAATCCCAAAGGGGGAATTCAGTGCGATCAAATCTTTGTCATGGATGTAGATGCTGATGGAACACCGTCAGAGACACCCCCAAGCAGAGTCTCAAATGGTCTAGGTCGCACGACTTGCGCTTATTTCATGCCTGGGGATACAACGGTCGTTTTTGCCTCAACGCATTTGGGAGATGAGGAATGTCCACCTGTGCCGGAACGTGGCGCAGAAGGAAGATATGTTTGGCCCATCTATCCTCATTACGACATCTTCGAAACAGATTTACAGGGCAATGTGGTAAACCAACTCACGGACTTGCCCGGCTATGACGCTGAAGCGACACTTTCTCCCCAAGGAGATAAAATGGTGTTTACCTCCACCCGTAGCGGAGACCTTGAACTTTATACATGCGACCTCGATGGAGGGAATGTATTCCAAGTCACAAATGAATTGGGATATGATGGTGGGGCTTTCTTCTCTCCAGATGGTGAATGGCTCGTATGGAGATCTTCTCGACCAGAGAATCCCGAAGCTGTTTCGAAATACAAGGAACTCCTTGCAAATGATTTGGTGGAACCGACAGATATGGAACTTTTTGTGGGCAGAGTGGATGGAACTGAGATCCGTCAGGTGACGGATTTGGGCGGTGCAAACTGGGCGCCGTATTTTCATCCAGATGGCGAAAAGATCTTGTTCTCATCAAACCACCATACAGGTGGATTCCCATTCAACATCTTCATGATTAACATAGATGGGACTGGACTAAAACAAGTTTCTTTCGACAGTGAATTTGACAGTTTTCCGATGTTCTCCCCTGATGGCAAGCGACTTGCTTTTTCTTCGAACAGAAATAATGGGCGAACACGGAACACAAACGTTTTCGTTGCAGATTGGAACGACTAACTTTGCACAAACTTTGAGCCCATGAAAAAATACTATCTCTTACACAAACCGTATGGTATGTTAAGTCAATTCACACGTGAAGGAGGTCACCCCTCTCTTGCGGATGTCGACTTCAAATTCGAGAGTGATGTGTATTCCGTGGGCAGGTTAGATACAGATTCTGAAGGTTTGTTGCTCTTGACAAATGACAAGCGCTTAAATTCTGAGCTCTTGTCGCCTGAAAACGGCCACCCCCGGACATACCATGCCCAGGTTGAGGGTTCACCTGATTTCTCTGACCTTCGTGCGCTACAGAACCCTCTGATGATTAACATCAAAGGAAAGGAATTTAAAACGAGACCTTGTAAAGCGTCTGTGCTAGAGCCTCAGCCTACTTACTTTGACAGAATCCCTCCTATTCGTGTCAGGAAAAGCATTCCAGATACATGGATTTCTATCACGCTGACGGAAGGTAAAAACAGGCAAGTCAGAAAAATGACGGCTTCTGCCGGATTTCCTACATTACGTCTCATCAGAGAATCGATTGGGCCATTTAAATTGAAAGATTTAAAAGCCGGACAAGTCAGGGAATTAAGTGAAGCTGAAGTTGGGGTGCTGATCTGATGATTGGCGTTATTAAATCTATCCTTTCAATTGTGATCTCTGCATGGTGGTGTGGAGTTGCCTTGGTGTGCTTGATGATTTCTCCTTCGTCTGCGCGATATACTTTAATCACACTCGCAAAGAAACGATGGAGCATCCCCATGCTTAAATGGATCGTACGAATGCCCTTGGAAGTTGAGATTGACCCTGCAGCTCTAGAACTTCTTGAAAGCGGACAGGGTGCTGTACTTGTTGCGAATCATTCAAGCTTCTTAGATGTCAATGTCGCTTTTGCGACCAGCCCCGCACCTATTGTATTTCTCGGAAAAGCAAGCTTGAGAAAAATACCGTTGTTAGGGGGAGCAAATGCGCGCGTAGGGACTGTCTTTGTAGAAAGAGGCAACAAAGCATCCGCACTTAAAGCAATATCAGCACTTGACACGGGTCTGAAAAAGGGACGTTGTGTGCTTGTGTTCCCAGAAGGAACAAGAAGTGAAAAGGGACATGTGGGTGTCAGGAAGTTTAAAAAAGGAGGCTTTCATTTGGCCGCAAATGCAGGAGCTGCTGTAATACCTGTTCATTTCGGTGGTGTAGGCGCATGGCTTCCTAAAGGTGACTTTAGAATCACCAAAGCTGGCGTTGTGAAAGTAAAGTACGGAGCGCCCATCTACTCCACGAATGTGGAGGAACTCCGAGACAAGTGTTATGATGCTGTGGTCGCGATGTCAAACGAGAAGTAAACGATTCACTCAATGAACAGGTCTGATTCAAGCTTTGTGGCGAGTTTCAAACCTTCTCGAATGGCCCTTTGAGCGTCTAAGCCTCGCGCATTTGATGCCCCACCGATACAAGAGACCTGAACACCTGCATTTTCCAGCTTGTCCAAAAGGGGTGCGAAAGGCATTTGACCCGCACAAATCACGACGTTGTCCACAGGCAAAGTAACCGATCCTTTTTCAGGATGAGAGAGATGTAAGCCGTTCTCATCAAGGTGCTTGTACTCAATGTCAGACCACATTTCTACACCTCTTTTTCTGAGTGTTACTCGGTGAATCCACCCTGTGGTTTTACCCAATTTGGCACCAGGCTTTCCTGGGCTACGCTGAAGGAGGTGCACCTTCCGTTGAGAGACGCTTCTCTCCGGTTTTGAGAGTCCACCTCTGTTTGACAGGCTTTCATCGATGCCCCATGATTTTAAAAATCCAGAGGCTTCTGAGTCGTGTGTTAGGAAATCCGCCACATCAAATCCTATCCCACCAGCACCAACGATTGCAACGTTTTCACCTATTTCGACCTCGCCATTTAGAACGTCCAGATAGTTGACAACTTCGGGGCGATCGGCACCGGACAAGTTCCATTTTCGCGGAATTACACCCGAAGCCAAAACAACATGACTGTATCCTGATTGAATCAATTGATCTTCGGAGACGGATTCCCCGAGATGCACCCCTACATTCAAACTTGACAATCGATTTGTGAAATATCTAATTGTAGACTCGAACTCACCTTTGCCGGGGATTTTCTTAGCGACATTGAATTGACCTCCCAGAGATTTGGCTTTCTCAAAAAGATCCACTTCAAAGCCCAAAGTCGCCAGCTCAGTTGCGCAGCTCATCCCTGCTGGCCCACCTCCGACAACCGCAACTTTATGTCCATTTAAAGGCTTAACAATGGATGCATCATGCCAAATATCTTCTTCACAGGCTCTTGGGTTCACGAGGCAAGAAGCGATCTTTTGTTCAAAAACATGGTCCAAACAAGCCTGATTGCATCCGATACATGTATTGATGCTTTCGGGTGATCCTTCCAGAGATTTACGCATTAAGTGAGCGTCCGCCAAAAATGGACGTGCCATCGAAATCATATCGGCACATCCATCCGCAAGCGCTTGCTCACAGTTTTCTGGATCGTTGAAGCGATTTGTCGTAATCAGCGGGATGCCCAACTTGCCCATAAGACGTTTTGTGACAAAGGCAAATCCACCTCGAGGCACCATCGTAGCAATGGTAGGAATGCGCGCCTCATGCCATCCTATCCCTGTATTGATCATGTTTGCTCCAGCACTTTCTATGTCTTTTGCAAGCTTTTCTACTTCCGACCAAGAACTTCCTCCATGCACAAGGTCAAGCATGCTGAGACGATAAATGACAAGGAAATCTGGGCTTGTGTTCTCTCTAATTTGGCGTACAATCTCCTTCGGAAAACGAATCCTGTTTTCAAATGACCCTCCCCACTCATCGGTTCTCTTGTTCGTTTCGGAAGCTATAAATTCATTGATGAGGTACCCCTCCGACCCCATGACTTCTACTCCGTCATAACCAGCGGCCATGGCTAGCTTTGCCGAGTTAACGAAATCTTTGATTGTCCGCTTGACACCCCTGCTAGACAATGCGCGAGGTTTAAACTTGCTGATGGGAGATTTAATCGCAGAAGGAGCTACAGCAAAAGGAGTGTAGGCATAACGACCCGAATGAAGGATTTGCATCACGATCTTCCCTCCTTCGTTGTGAACGGCATTCGTGATCTGCTGATGCGCTATCGCATGCCTGTTTTTTGTCATCCGCGCTCCTCCCCATGCCGTAACACCTGCTCTGTTTGGTGCAATTCCTCCAGTAACGATAAGTCCAACTCCCCCTTTTGCTCTTTCAGCGTAAAATTTTGCCAAACGTGGAAATCCACCCTTTAATTCCTCAAGCCCAGTATGCATCGATCCCATAATGACACGATTAGGCAGCGTCGTTGACCCTACTTTAAGTGGAGAGAACAAGAGTGGGTATGATTTGTGGGGCTTCACTGGGGTAGGTTTATTCAAAGTCACGATATCTGTCAACGAAGTCTTGTCTCAGACCATTTCTCGAAACTTGCATTTTTATAGATGCTTCAGTAATGGGGTTTGTGAGCTTTTTATCTTTGTCCTTTAAGTTGTTCCAAACCTCCATAAAGTACATGTCATTCGTTTCGAAATTAAAAAACGTGTCATATTCAAAGTAGTACCAATGACCCTCACTTAAATGGAAGTATACTCTCAATTCATCTCGCCCCCTGTCACGAACGAGCTCAACACGACCTGGCACTGTTCTAAACACAGCTTCATCGCCAATCGTCGCTACTCCAAGTTCCGCAGTAGAAACAAATGCGTCCTCATATGAATCATAGAAAAATTCAAGACCTGTAAGCATCATGGTATACCGAATTTCTTTTGGGACCTTTTTGAATGTGCCCTCTCGCGACAATTCTCTGAGCGCATTGTCTGCGACTTCCATTCCAGCGAGTTCTCTTAAGGCATACTCATAATTTGTAGAACTGAAATCCAGTGGAGAAGAAACAGCTGCGTTTGTAAGCTGATCTGCCAAATGTGATTCAAGGTCATCAGACATATAAATATCAAGTGCCAAAGAACCTTTCATTTGAATCTTACCTGACTCAGACTCCCATGCAGAGCCCACAAAGGTGTGGTCAATGATGCTGAAGTCGAATGGCAATTTTGATGCCCCCGAAGAATAGACTCCACATCCTTTTTCAGGCAATTCAATGAGTGTTCCCGGAAGCCCCTCTCGACGAAGTTTTTCAGCTGTACAGACCACATACCTCGCTTTTTTACTGTCAAATCTCAGTGAACCTTCTGGCTTGAAAATCTCTCGATCGCCTCGGTCAGGCTTTTTAGTGAAGAACGCGGAATAGGATGTAAAGGGAGCATCATCTGACATAATGATCCCCACACCAAGATGCGCTTTCGTCATTTCTTGAACAATTGAATCCAGAGGAATGGCTACATCAGCTGGATCAATGACAGATTCAAACTGTATCCACTGTCTTTTAAAATCTTCACATTCAAAAGCAAGCCTTGTGCCACCATCAAATTCAAGATTTTTGCGACCAGACAAGAGCTTGACATCTCCTGTGAATTCAAAATATGGACTCAAAAAGAACTCTTGCCCCATCGCAATGGACCCCATTGCAGTTGTAGAATAAGCAGTGTCCACATCAATTTTGTCAAAGAAAATAGGCCAATCAATGCCTTGTTCGTCCTTATATAAATATGAAGCAGACGCTGTGTAGTCAAGTCGACCTTTGACTTGAATCGTCGCATCGAAAAAACGGTGATATCTGGTGACATCATTTGCATAAATAAGTGCGTTTTTCATAGGATCCATCGCGGCATCACGTCGAATGGTTACTTTTCCACTGTCCGGCCAAACCTCAGCATCTGCTACCGCAATCGCCTTCACGTCCCTACAAACAACGATGGCATCCTCTACATTATATAAGGCGCGTGTACAGGCAAAATGAAGAGAGTCTTGATTGGGGTGGACAGAGACAAAATTCGAAAAGGACTTGTCTGCAAGGTCTGCGAACACCAATTCTTCTTTGTCGGTAAACGTGTTTTCAAGCTCGATTTGATCTTCGTCCATAAACCATCTAAACCGATCCATCGTACACAAATATCTTACCGCTGGAAGAGCGATTTCTGTAAGCCCCGCATGTGAAACAAAGTCTCCTACACGGGTCTTAAAATCCACATCTGCCTTCACGTTGTCCGTTGTAAATGCGAGGGCATTGAGATCATTTCCTTGAATTTCGAATCGAGCAGTGTCTGCTTTCATCCCTAGCTCTCCCATCGTGAAATATTTGGAACTCAGAAAAGCTTCTTCAAATTCAAACTCACCCTGGGCAGTCATTCCACTTGTGCTCAAATGTATGGATCCCCCAAGCATCACGTCATCATTAAAACATCTTAGTCTGTCAAATTCAGACCTTACATCCAACAAGGGTTCACCAAGCTCAGAGGTCGTGTGGAGCGCAAATTCCGTTTCAGTGGCTTCAAGAGATGGCACATGGTCAGCTGAAGACGCATTCGTGTAAGAGGTCGTCTTTCCGAACGCAGAGTCAGGAACCAACACCATCGCCTCGCCTACCAAATGAGAGGTCAAAAAGTCTATCGCCCCAGTCCCTTGAAGTCCATCCATGTTAAGCGTTAAGTCCGCATTCAAGGTGCCAACTCCTCCGTAAAGAGGGAATCCTCCAGGAGGGTTAGACGTCTTGATCCCAAGTGAGAAATCTTCCATCAGACGTAAATCAACATCCAAGTCGGGAACGATTCCGCCTGCCAACAGTTCTCCTTTGAATCTCAGGTCGTCTTTTACAAAGTTGTCTAAGCTATCAATGTCAAATGGTTCCAATGCATAACGAAACCTGTTTCTATGGTATGCGCCCTTGTGTATACTGGGGCTGTCGTAATAAACGTAAGACGGACCTACACTGTTCAGAACAGGATAGTGTGTGTAGTATTCAGACTTCCACCCTGAACGATTCGATGGATCATCTATTTCCAATGTCCCCGTAATTCCATCGATAGAATTTCTAACCACCCTCGTTTTCGGCTTTCCATCAATCCCTAATTCACCATCTATCTCTGCCCTAATATGCATGTTGTCTACAGAATTCAATGCAATAAGGAAATCTGCATAATGAAACTCAAACCCAGAGCCAGAAAAATCAAAATTCCCAGCTTCTACTCTGCCTGAGAACGTGAAATTTCGATCTTCAGACATCTTGATACGTCCATATTTAGGGGTCACAATCACATTTTGTTCTGTACTTAGTTTGAAATTAGAAAGACCATCTATTTCTAATATTCTCGAACTTAACCCCAACCTGGCATTTGCACCAGAACCGACGATCGATTTAAAAGCGATGACGTCATAATCGACCCTGCCCCTGTTGCATTTTAAATGTTTTTCAGCTTTTGGGAGCCAGGTGCACCATCGTTCTTTCACATCATAATCGACATACCCATCTAACGCCAAATTGATCAACAGCATCCTGGCTTGCACCTCGTTCAGCTTTAAATAATCTGCATAATCCGCTGCGTAAAAGCCCGGATCCTCTCTTTCGTGGACAAACTTGCCTAGTTCTATCAAAGGGTTAATAGAAGCATAAGCCGACATTTCATCAAATGTGTATTTGTCAAAATTAGATTGAGATCTAAAAATACCGACACTACGTCCAGTAGGAAGCAGTGGGCCCAAATCAATCGTCTTTCCACTTAACTTCCATGTTAACGCTTCAACTTGGAAATCCATTTTGTGATAGGAGTCAGAAAAAGCCTGCAACCCGATTCCATCCTCATCTCTAATAAATCTGACCAACTCAGTTTTCCGATCATATCTGACACCAATGCTTGGGTGGTGAATGCTGTCTTCATCTAAATAAATAGACATCCCAGCTTTAGATGCTACAAATCCATCGTTTTGGAATAAAATCTCGTCTACAGCACAGCGAATAAACAACGTGTCCTCATGATAGATCTTCAGATAACCTGGAACGCCACTCACTGAAGTACCATCTAATCTTGAACCGCGAACGACAACACCACCCTCGAAGTCCATGTCTGGATATACATTCTTTAGAATTAATCTTTCATCTCTGGATTCAAATTTTGGGTAATATTTGTCATCTGGAGATTTCGAAGACTTCACCTTCACCGTCAGCGCCCCTACTAACTCCCTGTCTATAAGCTCTGTATGGAAAATTACAGGACTCGATCTAAATGAACTGCCCGACAGTTTTATTTCGTAGTCATTCAGCTCTGCAAATTGCAAGCTGTCATTGAACGTGGTACCCTCCCAATGAACGCGACCACCTGTCCCTTTCCAACGACCTAAAGTGGGGAAAAACACCCCTGAAGTAGACCTAACTCTCGCACTGTCACCATTCGAAAAACACACCAGAGTTCCATTGTTACATTTTATAAAAGGCAATGAATCGAGGCCAAACTCCACCACACCATCTTGAAATTGCCAAACCACTGTTTTCTTATTTGCAATCAGACCTGAAGAAAATAAATCGGGCGACAATTGTAGATATGGAACGAGTTTCTTTCTCCACTTTTTATTGACAATCATCGCACGAATTTGGCTGTTCCAAGAACGCCAATCATTTAATGAATTCTGATCCATGCCCTTTTCAATTTGCACAAGTGCACCCTGCAAGTAGGCCAAAACGCCAGAAGAATTTCGGATATGGACCGCTTGTAATTGGCTGACAGTAGAAATAATTGTATCCTGAATTGCGTCAGATAAGTTGTCATCCAGAAATGATGGACCAAACTCCCTTCTCATCCACTTTGCATTCTCGACAAGACCTTTTGCAAAGTTTGCCTCCATTTCTTTGACAAATGCTGAAGGAGAAAGAAGATCAACGTCCGTTGAATCTTGAGCCAACGAATAAAGCCCTGGTAAAAGCAACAGACAAAGGCCCATTGTGAAAGCATAGATATGAGACATATAGGATGAGTTACTATGTGAGTTCATCATTCTACCAAGATAGGTTTTGTACGTCAATCAATTGCGAAATTATTTCTGAGTTTTCCCACAAAGAATACACGCCCAACCATCACTTTCAGCAACGTCCAAACATTCCCACCCCAGCTTCTTAATCGCTTCTTGAAGCACGGGTACGTCACCCGTGAAAAACCCTGACAACGCAATGTTTCCTCCCACATTAAGCACTTGGTCGTAGCTTTCTAAATCTTGCAAAAGTATGTTCCTGTTGATGTTTGCCAGGATCACATCGTGGTGGGGATGTTGTTTTAACAAAGCAACGTCTCCACATTTTACAGAAAGACGGTTTTCATTTTCACACCCATTCAATGCCGCATTTTCCTTCGTGTTTTCATATGCTCCTACTTCAATATCTATTGCTAGAACAAAGGATGCGTCAAGTTTCAGAGCGGCAAGGGCAAGGACGCCTGTCCCACACCCCATATCAAGTACTTTCTTTCCTTTTAAGTCCAGATCTAAAAGAGTCCGAATCATAAGCCAAGTGGTGTCGTGGTGCCCTGTACCAAAGGACATGTGCGGCGCAATGACAATGTCCAGACCCGATGGAGGTGCGGAGTGAAATGGCGCTCTTACCATGGCTCTGCCTTCGATATTTACAGGTTCATAATCAGACTCCCACGCCGCATTCCAATTCTTCGTCTTAACGATGGATTCCTTCCACTTGACAGAGGCAATGGTTTCCAGGTTGGTTTTAATTTGAGCCAATTCATCCGGATTGATGAATGTATTCGGTGCATACACAATTAAACCATGTTCTGTAGAGTCAAACACTTCAAATGGCAATTCAGACAACCACCCGATCGCAACTTCACGCGCTGGTAGAACTGGATCAAACGTGATTTCAACCTTGAGGTAATCCTCTCTGATGAACTCTCTGCTCATGTAAAGGAGCAGATTAAGGATTGGAAATCCCCTGAATTTAATGACGCTCCTCCGATCAAACCCCCATCGACATCCTTGCTTGCAAATAATTCTTTTGCATTCGATGGCTTACAACTGCCTCCGTATAAAACCGATGTGTTCTCCGCAGTGTGTACATCAAACTTTTCAGAAATCCATCGCCTGATACAGGTGTGCATCTCTGCTGCTTGATCAGACGTTGCTGTCCTTCCAGTACCTATAGCCCAAATCGGTTCATAGGCAACAATGACATTCTTCATGTCATCTGCTGTCAAACCATGAAGTGCGGATTCTAGTTGATTTTTGATCACCTCCTCTTGTCGGTTAGCATCTCTTTCATTTAAGTGTTCACCACAACAGAGCACTATGCCTAAATCTGATTCCAAGCATTGCTTCAGTTTTTCTGAAACGATTTCATCAGACTCCCCGAAATTAGATCGCCTTTCAGAATGTCCGACCAATGCGTAATCAACACCACAAGAAACAAGCATGTCAGCAGTAAACTCTCCAGTGAAAGCACCATGCCCAGTCGCACTAACTTGTTGGGATGCAATAAGTATTCGAGGGTGTTTCTCCTTTGCCAATGCCGCCAAATATGGAGCGGGGACAGCGACCATAATTCGAACGTTTTTCGGCAAATTATCCATAGCTTCACCCATCTCGCTCATCCAATTTCGAGCTTCGTTGATAGATTTGTTGCTTTTCCAGTTTCCTGCTACGATGTTCCTCATCATCTTTGAATTATGGGATGTAAATTATTTATGCAAATATGCCTCACTCTGACTTAAATCGCATCATAGAAGACACCTTACAATCGTTTTGGGGATATGATTCATTGAGGGATTTCCAAAAAGGGCCTGTAGAGGATTTGGTTTCTGGTCGTGACGTCATTGCACTGTTACCTACAGGTGGCGGGAAATCGCTGTGCTTTCAGCTGCCTTCTCTTGTGAGAGGAGGTCTGTGTATCGTTATTTCTCCGCTCATTGCATTGATGGAAGACCAAACCAACCAGCTCAAATTAATAGGCGCACGCGCAGCTTTTATTTCTGGCAACTTGGGCAAAGACGGGATAGACAGAGTCCTTGAAAATGCGAGAGTTGGAGGACTTGAGTTCCTTTACATGTCGCCAGAACGATTGAAGGACCCGATGTTTATTGCAAGAGCCGACAAACTTGATGTGAGAACAATCGCAATTGACGAAGCACATTGTATTTCTCAATGGGGACATGACTTCAGGCCTGAGTTTCGAAACATACAAACCCTGAAACAACATTACCCCAAAGCTGCAATAGGCGCATATACAGCAACTGCAACCAAGGAGGTTCTCAGTGACATTGCAAAACAGCTAGGGCTAGAGAAAGCGTCGATACATCAGGCTTCGATGCGCAGACCAAACCTCAGTTATGAGGTAAGTACGTGGGGAGATACCGAAGCAGAAATATTGCAATTTGCACAATCTTCAAACCACCATGAATCTGGATTGGTCTATGTAAAAACCAGAAATGAAGCAGACAAATGGGCGGAAAGGCTCACTTCAATAGGACTTAATGCGACATCTTTTCACGCCGGCCTTGAACCGAGAGTGAAGCAGAAACGTCAGCGAGATTGGATCTCAAACAAGGTCGCTGTCATGGCCTGTACTTCCGCATTTGGGATGGGGATCGACAAACCCGACGTGAGATGGATTGTTCATGTAGGAGCACCCTCAAATCTTGAAAGTTATATTCAAGAATCCGGTCGCGCCGGACGAGATGGAAAGCCTGCGAGATGTTTGTTGTTTCAAGGAGATCAAGAGCGCGTAAAAGCTGAGGAGAACATGAATTCACAATTCCCCTCAAAAAAAATCATCTGTGAAATATACCAAGCTTTGGCCAACCAGGGCAGAGTCGCAATAGGTGATACGCCAAAAGCCCCCACTGAATTTGACCTTCATGCTACGGTTCAAAAAACACCGTACACAACGATTCAAGTTTTGTCAAGTTTGAAATTGTTAGAACGCGCTTTGTTGATCTCCTTAAAAGATAAAAAACGATCTAAACTGGGTACGTTAAGGTGGCTGGGAGGCTACAGTCGAATCCTCAATGAAAACACCCACCCCAACGAGGTCGTTGCAGATTGGTTAATGAGAAGCTGTACTGATGATTCTCCATTCTATACTTCAGCAAAAAAGATCGGAAATGAAATCGGATTGGGAGTGAACGTTGTGGCAATGTCTTTGAATGCTTTAGATGCTCAGGGACGTATTGAATGGTCCCCGAAACCAGCGGAGTTTGAAATCGTTTGGCCTACAGCTAGAATAGCCGCTTCGAAAGTCGTGCTGCCATCACATATTTACACTGACCGCATTCAATCTGTTGCAGAAAAATGGCGTTCTATGCAATCCTACATATCCTCAGATGGATGCCGCGCTGAATATTTAGACGCTTACTTTGACAACAGCGACAATGCCCATTTTGAAAACTGCGGGGTTTGCGACTCTTGTCAATGGGATTCAAAAGGCATTAAAGCAAGTCTCTCACTTCTTTTGAAAAAATCAGGAAAGGAAGGCATTGATGCATTCAAATTGATTCGGTCATTCCCACCAGGACATCGAGCTGGCATCTCCACTTTGCTAAGAGAACAACTTAATAAACAAGAAATCAGAACAAAAGGGACGACAGTATACAGTATATCGTAATTTCGCGACATGAATAACACCAACTACTGCACTGTTACCATTAAACCCAAAAGACAAGAGAGCATCTTGCGACGTCATCCTTGGGTTTTTAGTGGCGCCATCAAATCCATCGATGGGAAACCAAGTGCTGGGGATTGGGTGTGTGTGAGGGCAAATAAAGGAGCGCTACTCGGATGGGGGCATTATTCTCCAGGCACATCAATCGCAATCAGATTGCTGACATTTGCGGAGGATATTCCAAACGATGATTGGTGGAAAGCAAAAATAATTGAAGCTGTAAATGTGCGGCGACAACTGGGGCTCTTAGAAAGTAAAGAGAACAACACATGTCGATTAATCCATGCTGAAGGGGATGGCCTTCCAGGTCTTATTGCTGATTTCTACAGTGGAGTCCTTGTCATTCAATGCCACACCCCGGGGATGCATAAAGAAATTAAACTCTTGTGTGCTGCTTTTTCAGCAGCTTTGGGTGACGCTCTTTTTGCGGTGTACGATAAAAGTTCGAAATCACTTGCAAAACATGGCGGCATCATAAGTGAAGATGGTTTGGTATGGGGGAAACTCCCAGAAAACCACCATGCGATGGAGCATGGCCATAAATTTAAAATCGATTGGGAAAAAGGCCAAAAAACGGGCTTTTTCATAGACCAACGTGAAAACAGGAATCTGCTTGCACATTACTCGAAAGGAAAGAAAGTGTTAAATGTCTTCAGTTATACTGGTGGATTTTCTATATATGCCATGAAAGCTGGTGCGACTGAAGTTCACAGCTTAGACAGTTCCGCTCGGGCATTGGAAATTTGTGAGGAGAATGTATTGTTAAATGACTTGCCCACTGAAGGTCACAAATGCCTTCAGGAAGATGCGATTGCTTATCTGAAGGAAGATTTAAGTGAGTACGACATCATCGTTCTTGACCCTCCAGCTTTTGCTAAGCGTGCAACCGCACGTCACGCAGCTGTTCAGGGATACAAAAGGATCAATCTTCGTGCGATTGAATCCATGAAGCCTGGATCTTTGCTCTTTACATTCTCCTGTAGTCAAGCTGTTGATGAAAAGCTATTTACAAACACGGTTATCGCTGCAGCCATACAGTCAAATAGAACCGTGCGTATTTTACATCGCCTACACCAGCCCGCAGACCATCCTGTGAGCGCGTTTCACCCCGAGGGTTCATACCTTAAGGGACTTGTGCTAAGAGTAGACTAAGGGTTGACTAAGTCTCGCGAAGTCGACTCGTCATTAGGGCTGCAACAAACCTTTCTGCCACTGTCCACCTTCACCTTTTGTATAGATGATTCTATCGTGCAATCGAGATGCACGTCCCTGCCAAAACTCCACACTCACAAAAGCGATTCTGAATCCTCCCCAATGAGAGGGCCGATCTACAACCTCAATGTCTCTGTACTTTTCTCTGACCGCTTCTAGAGTGGCATCTAATTCTTCACGTGAGGCTAAAGGTTGGCTTTGTTTTGAGACCCAAGCCCCCAATTGGCTTTCCCGAGGCCTGGAAGCAAAATAACCGTCATTTTCTTCTTCATTCAACGCTGACACATGGCCGTAAATACATACTTGGCGTTCCAACTCAGGCCAGAAAAACGTGGCTCCTGCTTGGGGGTTGAGGGAAATATCTGCTGACTTTGAACTCGACTTATTTGTATAAAATACGATTGCCTCCTCCTCTACTCCCTTCACAAGAACGTTCCTCCCTCTGGGGAACCCTTCTGAATTCACGGTAGACAAACAGAAGGCATTGGCATCTAGCGCTTCAGCTGTGATGGCATCTTGTAACCACTTTGACAATTGTTGCCCTGGAGAATCCTGTAAATCTTGAATACGCAGTACTCCCTTTACATAATCAGTTCTTATGTTTTGGATGTTTTTCATAGACACAATTCTAACGGTTAGAGTTCCTTAGACTTAAGGACTTTTGACCACAATTCTACCCCTTCATTGTCCTTGATGACTATTTCACATGATCTGTCCTTCCTGGGCCCTGAAAAGTTCAATTCAGCGAAGTTTCGTTGAGGTGTCGTCGTTCCTTCAATCCTCAACGTGTTGTTTTCTTTTGAATTGTCATAGGCACCACTTGTCAAAGGCGAAACAGTCAAGTCGTGTATCACAGCACCTCCTTCGAGTTCCAAACGACTCATGTCAGTACAATGTCTGTCTCCTGTGAGGAAAATGACACCGTGAATATGTTCCTCCTCTATGCGGTCTATAATTTCCTGACGTTCAGGATAATTTGCCATGTTCTCATGCTTGGCGACATCGTTTAAAAACTGCCCACCCAATGCGACCATTTTGAATGGCGCATAACTCTTATTTAAAGCTGCGATTAACCAATCGAGTTGCTCATCTCCCAAAACCTTAAGATCCTGTGTTCTGTTGTTTGGATGAATTCGATGCGATCTGTTGTCTAAAAGGAAGAATTCAACATCGTTAAACCTGAACGCTGTACCTACGTTATCTGCACCTGACGGAGCACCATAACTGGGGTTTGCCCAAAACGTCTTAAATGCTTCTTGTGCCCAATCACGATGTATCCATGACATATCTGCATCATTCGGTCCGAAATCATGGTCATCCCAAATTGCATAATTGGGACATGCCTTCAAAAGCTCCTGCATTTCTGGCAACGACCTGGTATGTGTATATCTGTATAAATATCCGGAGTAACTTTGGAAATCAACTTCTCTTAGATACACATTGTCCCCGAGCCAGAGCATCATGTCTGGCGATACATCTGTGATTGCCTCAAATACTTTATACTCTCCTCCATACCCATTCCCTGGTCTGTCATAAATTGAGTCATTCACAAACACACAACTGCCTACTACAGCTTTAAAATCTGGTGGGTCCATGCGGTAATCCCAAAGAGTTTGGGTTGTTATTGATATCGTATCGCCCAACGCTGCTCCATTTGCGAACAATACTGCTTGATAATTTGTCCCCGGTTTAAGATCGCCAATTTCAAACTGAGAACTATATGCTGTCTCAGATGTGGCAACCTCCCATTCTGTGAATTGAGATGGTACCTCATCACTTCCCATTTCCCAATACATCATCGCAAGGTCTGATTTGGTATCTACCTGGGCCCAAAGATTCGCAGACCGCATGCTCACGTGCCCCAACATTGGACCACTCACAACGACTGGGTTTATTGAACAACAAGAGGGCTCACACTTGGAATCATTTATTGACTCACATGCGGAAGAGGTATTCTTACATCCCGCCACATTCAAAATGATGAACGCTGAAAGCAAAAAATATAAAACAGACATTGATTTATTCATATGCCGAAAATAAGGCATAAAAAAAGGGAACCCGAAGGTTCCCTCTTTAATATGGTACTTATAAGATTCTAAAGAATCTCAGTACAACTTTTAGCGTGTTACCACGAAGTTAGTTGCTTGAGAAAAGTCCTTATGAATCGCAGTCAATGTGTATGCACCAGCAGCTAAACCATGCTTAATGATCAAACGGTTACCACCTACAACATCTTGCTGAGTGTACTCGCTAGTAAGAACTTTCTTACCTGTTAAGTCAGTAGCTTCAATAATGATGTTCTGGTCACCTAGTACGAGCTCAGCATCAAACTGCATGCTGAAAGAAGACTCAAATACTGGATTAGGGAATACATTGAACTTCGTGTCTTCAGCAATACCTACTAGACCGTCAGTAGCTTGACCTTCGCAAGAACCGTCGTTGTATGTTGCGTTGTTGCTGTAGTTCGTTGCAGCAACGTTTGTGCAACCGAATACTTGAGCATCTGTAGTAGAGAACGTCAAATCATGAGCTCTCCAAGTTCCACCTTCGCCATCACGACCTTGAAGGTTAAGAACGCCAGTAGCTGTTCCGTCTGTAGTAAGTTGCATAAGAAGAACTTTGTTACCTACCTCAGCAGCAGCTTGAACATCTGTAGGAACAACAAACCAAGCTCCGTCAGTCACAGTAAGCTCGTTACCCGCTAAGAAGTTTGTGTAGTCAATACCTATCGTCCATAGATTGTTGTTTTCGCTGTTGTCAGCTCCAACAGTTACCCAGCTATCAAAAGCCAAACCTGGATCAATACCAACGATTGCTTCGTTCACGTCAAGTGATGAAGACGATCCGTACTGGTGCTGGAAGAAGTTTCCAGTTGTAGCAACGTTTAAAACGTGCTCCTCAGCAGCGAAAATCGCGTGGAGTGAATGTTGTGCAGAAGGGAGTACTGCGTAAACACGGAATGTGTTACCAGGTACAACACCTCCGTTGTCTACTGCTTCTACTATCAACTCGACGTTGTTGGCGTTAGCTCCAAAGCCAATCAATAGGGCCGCGGTCATTGCAAAAAGATTCTTCATGAGAAATGGTTTAAGAGTTATCTCGGATTTAGTTATTTTTCAAATTTTGTTAAGCCTCTTCTTAAGACTTGCGCTAAAGATAAGACATTCTTCTCAAAAAACATAAACTTTTAAAAGGAGTTTGTAAATATTTGCTCGACGAACGTCTTTAATTTATCGATGAGTAGGCTTTATAAGCTTTTGATTTCTTCAATAAGACGCCATATATATTAAAAGGTTGCCTGAGCCTAATCTTTCTAACTTGCAAACTCAAATTAAGAATAGATTATGAAACAGCTGGGAAATCTTGTCGAAGACCGTTGGATTGAAGGGACAGGTGAAGGTACTACCTTATATAATGCGATAAATGGCGTACCTGTTGCTTTAACAAGTTCAGATGGGATTGACATACAAGCCATGTATGGCTATGCCAGATCGACTGGAGGCTATGCACTGAGAAAGATGACATTTCAAGAAAGAGGCATCATGCTTAAAAAGCTTGCCCTTCATCTTCACAGCATCAAGAATAAATTCTATACCGTCAGTTCAGAAACAGGAGCAACCAAGATAGATAGCTGGATAGATATTGAAGGCGGCATAGGCAATCTTTTCGCAAATGCAAGTCTGAGAAGAAAACTCCCAGACACATCTTTTGCGGTGGATGGAGATTTTATTCCTCTTTCTAAAAAAGGCACTTTCGGAGGTCATCACATCCTTGTACCAAAGGAAGGTGTAGCAGTTCATATTAATGCATACAACTTCCCAATATGGGGGATGCTTGAAAAAATTGCCGTTAACCTTCTTGCTGGCGTTCCTGCAATCGTGAAGCCCGCAACTGTCACATCATTCTTGACAGAGTTCATGGTAAGAGAAATTCACGCGAGTGGAATATTACCTAAAGGTGCTTTACAACTTGTGTGCGGTTCTGCGCGTGACCTTCTAGACTTTGTCGACGAAAGAGATGTTGTAACCTTTACGGGATCAGCGTCTACAGGTCAAGCACTCAAGGTTCACCCACGTATTATTGAAAACAGTGTGCCTTTTAATTTGGAGGCCGATTCACTCAACGCCGCAATTCTGGGGCCAGACGCAGGACCAGGCACACCCGAGTTTGACTTGTTTGTCAAAGAAATTAGAAACGAAATGACGGTCAA
>CAWVRV010000026.1:0-27579 GCA_963932755.1 uncultured Flavobacteriales bacterium
TCCCCCAACCAATGCCAAACTTCTTCCGTCAAGAAGGGCATAAAAGGATGCAGAACTTTGACCAAAGTCTCGAAATGGACGTACGTTGCATCCAATGTTTTTCTGTCAATTGACTCTCCATAAGGGGGCTTTACAAGCTCTAAATACCAGCTACAAAACTCCTCCCAAACCAGCCTATAAGTCGTCATTAAGGCCTCACTCAATCTGAACTCCCCATATTGAGATTCAAGATCTTTCAGCGCTGTATTTGTGCGGCTTTCCAACCATTCCACTGCGAGTGCGGAAGATTGCGGTTGTTCTTTATTCTCGTCAATCTCCCAACCCTTTACGAGCCTGAAAGCATTCCATATTTTATTTGAGAAATTCCTTCCCGTCTCGCATAATTTCTCGTCAAATGGCAAATCATTCCCTGCTGGAGAAGTAAGCAGCATTCCTACCCTTACACCATCTGCACCATATTTCTCCATGAGAACGATTGGGTCAGGGCTGTTACCCAGACTCTTTGACATCTTCCTCCCCTGCTCATCTCTTACAATTCCAGTAAAGTATACATTTTTAAAAGGTGGAAGATCCCTGTAGTGATAGCCACTCATGATCATTCTCGCCACCCAGAAAAACATAATTTCAGGTGCCGTTACCAGGTCATTCGTCGGGTAGTAGTAATCTACTTCTTCTTCTTTATGGAGACCATCAAAAACTTGTATCGGCCAAATCCATGAACTAAACCAAGTGTCCATCACGTCCTCATCCTGCTTTAACTCTGCATTCGTTATCTGTCGTCCTGCTTTCTTCGTTGCGAACTCTAACGCCTCCTCTTGGGTCTTCGCGACGACGAAATCATCTTCCCCATCTCCGAAATACCATGCAGGTATACGATGTCCCCACCAAAGCTGTCTGCTTACGCACCAATCTTTGATGTTCTCCATCCAATGCCTGTAGCTGTTCTTAAACTTCGCTGGGTGAAAATTAATTGTATCATCCATCACATGATCTAAGGCCGGTTTGGCCAGCTTCTCCATGGCCATGAACCACTGAAGCGACAACCTTGGCTCAATGATGGCATCGGTTCTCTCGCTTCTCCCCACTTTATTTGTGTAGTCCTCAACCTTCACAAGTCCACCCAACGCATCAATATCCTTTGCAATTTGTTTGCGTACTACAAAGCGATCCATCCCTTCATACTTGCCTGCGTCCGAACTCATCGTTCCATCTGCTGCAATCGTATTGATGACCTCAAGATGATGCTTTATCCCCAGTTCGTAGTCATTGACATCATGAGCAGGAGTCACTTTCAAACACCCCGTACCAAATTCTATGTCAATATAATCATCTTGAATGATGGGGATTTCTCTGTTGCAAATTGGAACGATGGCCTTTTTGCCATTTAGATGCCTGTATCTCTCATCATCGGGATGCACGCATATCGCCGTATCACCTAAAATGGTTTCAGGCCTTGTAGTCGCCACTGTAATCCATTCATCGTCCGTTCCGACAATCTTATACCTCACATAGTAAAGATGACCGTTCTCCTCCTTGTGAATGACTTCCTCGTCACTTAAAGCCGTAAGGGCCACAGGATCCCAATTTACCATTCTCACTCCACGATAAATAAAACCTTCATTGTAGAAATGAATGAACGTATCTATTACGCCTTCGGAATAACCTTCATCCATCGTAAACCTGGTCCTGTCCCAATCACAACTGGCACCTAGTTTTTTGAGTTGATCGAGAATAATACCTCCGTGCTTATGAGTCCAATCCCATGCATGACCTAAAAATTCATCGCGACTTAAATCGCTTTTCTTCACTCCCTCTTTGCGAAGTTTGTGAACCACCTTCGCCTCTGTAGCGATCGACGCATGGTCTGTCCCTGGCACCCAACATGCATTCTTACCAAGCATTCTTGCCCTTCTCACAAGAACATCTTGAATGGTGTTGTTAAGCATATGCCCCATATGAAGGACACCAGTCACATTTGGTGGTGGTATAACAACTGTGTACGGTTCTCTCTCGTCTGGAGTAGATTTAAAATATCCGTTTTCAAGCCAGTAGCTATACCATTTGTCTTCCGTCTTGCGGGGATCGTATTGAGCAGGAATTTCCATAAGCGCAAAAATAATTCATTAAACAACAAAGCCGCCATAACAGGCGGCTTTGAAATATTGTTTTTTGAACCTTTAAATATTCAAATTAGTTATTTGTCGGTGCGCCAGTAGCAGGCTGCTTTACAGGAACGCCACTTGGGGCACCTAAATCAGCTGCTTCTACGCGACCTTTAATACGAATAACCTTTGTAGGTTCATTCGAAGAATTAGAGGTAATCGTTACAGATTTATTAATCGGTCCGATACGCTTTGTGTCGTACTTCACACTAATTGCAGAAGTCGCTCCAGGCATAATAGGATCCTTATCGCATACAGGTACTGTACAACCACAAGATCCTTTGCATCTTGAAATAATTAAAGGCTCTGAACCTGTATTTGTGACCGTAAACTCACAAGCTCCGTTCCCACCTTGCGTGATTGTTCCGTAATCGTGCGTCGTTTTATCCAATGAGATTAAAGGACCATTTGCGACTTCTTGTGCCGAAATGAAAGCAATTAAACCGAAAGCAAGAATAAATGTTGATAAAAGTCTTTTCATAATGAAGTTAGTTAGTGCTCAAAATTTGTGAGAGCATAAAGATACTAAAAAAAAATACATATCACATAAACCAATAAACATGCCAAAAAACAGAAGAAAAAAGGCCACCCGTCTGGGTGGCCTTTCTTAAATATGTTAAAGTTGATTTAGTTACATGTAGATCCGAAGACCGACAAGAATAACAGAAGGTCAGCAGTAGCAGCAACACCGTCACCGTCTAGATCACCAAGACAATCAGATCCGCCAGAGAATGTACAAGAACCATCGTCATCATTCGCTAGAGAATTGTAGTTCTCAGCAGCAGCATATGTGCAACCTAAGATGATACAAGAACCATCGTCAGTATTCGCTGTGTCGTCATAGTTTGACGCAGTTGCATCTGTACAACCATTTACAACATCAATACAAGAACCATCATCCGTATCAGCAGCAGCATTGTAGTTAAATGCAGCATCATCTGTACAACCCAAAGTTTGACAAGATCCGTCATCACATCCAGCACCAGCACTGTAGTTGTCAGCTGAAGCATCTGTACATCCAGGGTACGTACACAAGAGGCTTAACTCACATGGGTCTCCAGAGAAGTTACAAGCAGATGGATCTCCACAACCAATTGTGAAATTATTCATCGGTGCAGCCCACAGGTATTGTCCAGCTCCAGTAGTCGCATCATCAGCAACAGGAATTGGAGAAATCCAGAAAGTACCATTTCCTATCATAGGAATGTTGTTTCCAAGAGCAGCTACAGTCATGTTAGAACCACAAATAGAGAATTGTACCGTTGTTGCAAGAGCAGCAAGATCACCAAGGAGTCCAGTTGGATCAGAAATGCCAGCCATTGAAAGTGGTGTAGAACCATCTCCAACGATGACACCATTGATGCTTACGTCAGGGTTCACACCACCACTAGCTTCACAACCACCCGCAAGTGCCTCATAAGGAGTTCCTGTTAGTGTCAATCCGACCAACCAAACCACATCAGCTCCAGTAGGAATCTCTGATCCAGATAGGTAGTTACAAGATCCGTCATCAATCGAAGCAGCTTCATTGTAGTTACAAGCAATAGAAGATGTACATCCTTCAATGTTTAGAGAAGCACCACTGCAATCGAAACCAACAGCAGCGTAAGTACAAGAACCATCGTCAGAAGTAGCAAGCGCGTTGAAGTTACAAGCTGCAGTATCTGAACAACCAGGTCCTGAAGAAAGCACACCCATTGCAAGCGCCATACGTGGCGCTGTGTAACCCTGAATAACATCAATCCACATGTTTGCCTCTGTTGGGCCCATATCAGGGTTTAATGTCATCTGAGTCGCCCAAATCGCAGTTCCGTTCGCTGCATCATAAGCCTGAGCAGCTTCTTCATCCCACCACTGCCATGGAGAACCATCGTAAGGCTGAGTTGGAGCTCCATCTACGTAGTTGTTTAATATTGGAAACAATCCATCAGATCCGCCATTCGCTAAAGCCTCTAAAGAAAGAGGATCGCTAAGACCAGCTGATTGGAAAATTTCATTGTTATTCGGTGCTGGGTAACCGTTAATTTCAGCATGAACGTCAAACGCTCCACTTACTTCGATAATTTGGTTTCCTGTAGTAGGAACGATAAGTACTCCAGTTGTGTAAGGAGCAAATGGATCGTGAGGACATTGGAATGAAACCATAGGAACATCTCCTTGGTCTAACCAATTAAGATCTCCCATAGCACCTCCCATATTCATTGAAAAACTTACGTCTGAACTATAGCCAACGTGTTGTGCGATACAAAGTGAACCCATAATCGGGTTACCGTCTCCATCTACGCCAAGAGGAATTTGTATTCCGTCAGTTGTCGCATCTGGATTTCCATGGATCGCTTCAATGACCATAGGTACTTCCGCAGTTGCTGGATCACCATCATTGTCATACCAAAACTTAGAAATAGGAACGCCAGTGTCATCGAGAATAATATCGTTGTAACTCGATATTGTCGCAGCAGCGTATGAAACATATCCACCAGTACCTTCTCCGAAGTAACCTACTTTTGTAGGGTCAATTCCGAACGTGTTTCCTTGAACATCAGCGTCCATACGGAAGTAACGCACAGCTGTACGTGCATCCTGAACACCACGATAAGCAGCTCCGATCAACTGAGTACTACGCTCAGTTTGAGTTGCTGCAAGTGGGTTCCAACCTAAACGGTAATCAATAGAAGCCACGACGTATCCCATACGAGCGAATCGAGAACAAATCTCAACTGCACAGTTGTCATCTCTGTCACCTGTAGCGCCTCCGTTTAGGTACTTAGGTAGAAAGTTACCCGTGTGGAGGTAAACAATAAGTGGTCGGTTTGTGTCAGTATCACCCGTTGGCGTGTAGACATCCATGTTTTGAGGCAAAGCCATCGGAGGCAAACCCTGTAGCGTTGTAATTACAGTCACATTGGCTGCGTATGTAACATCAGACGTTACCGTTACATCGGTAAATATTTCGTCAACATAACGGACGCCCTGAGCGCTGATTGAGCTCACAAAGAGCATTGCAACAATTAATGTATAAAAATTTCTCATAAGAATTTTTTTGGTTTTAAGAAAGATGGTACAATTTACGTCAAAAATTAGGCGAACACACATAAACTATTAAAAAAAACACACGAACCCCTCTTTTTAAACGATAAACAAGCGGGCTCAAGTGTTTACTTTGCGAAATCGTATAGGATACTGACATAGGCTAAGCGACCCACTTGAGGGCCACCGTACGTCTCAATATGCTGATTAGACAAAAGGTTAGAACCGCCTACTTTGAATGTCGTATTGATTTTATCAATGTAAAGATTGATCTGTGCATCAACAAGGTCGTATTGGGGGATACCACCTGTAAATTGCGGGGAGCCCTCAAAGACAAATTGCTGGACCCAACGGTAATTGACTCCGAAGCCCCAGCTGTTTTTACCCCCAGCATCAAGTCCACGGGCAGTGATTCCGAGATTAAATTTATGCTCAGGTGTATTAAAGGCTGGAATAATGGGGTCATCTTCATTTGTTTTTACCAATTTATTCCAACTGTAGTTTCCTGTTAGTGAAAACTTTTCGTCCAAATAGTATTGCAGACCCACTGAAGCACCTTGTGTTTTGACCTCATTGATCGAATTCGCAGCATAACGGTATACATCAATGCCCTGCACAGCCGTTGATTGGGGTGCAAATTCTATATCAAGGCCTATGTTATACCCTATAAAATCAGTGTATGTACTGAAGTAGCATCCAGCATCTATATAAAGCTTCTCTCCTATTGTCGTTCGATAGCCCGCTTCAAAAGTCCGAACCTGCTCAGGTCGTATTGGCGCGATATCGAAGTACTCTAAATACTCAGGGTCCATACTTATCGATCCTTGGGGAATTGTTTGCGCCCTGTAATCAATAAAGCTTTGGATGGTAACCAGATCTTGAACGCCATTTAAATTGCCTACCAGTGTTGCGGGTCCCACGTCTAAGAAAAGGTATTGATCTGCAAGCGTAGGGTTCCTAAGTGCCGAACTAAACGATACTCTTGCGAAATCCTTCGCATTGGGAGACCAAACCAATGAAATTGCGGGAGAAACCATAAGCGGGAAATTGACATTTTTATCAACTCTGACTGTGCCTGTGACGATCATGTCGTCTTCTAAAAAACGCTTTTTTGCACCCAAATATGCGCCAGCTTCTGCATTTGTAATGACGACACCAGAGGTGTCGCTAAAAATAGTTCCTTCACTGACAGGGGTGTATTGTCTGAAATTTGCGCCTACTCTTATTTCTTCAAGAAACCATGGCTCAAAGATGTACTCTCCATGAACATGGACCAAAGAAGATAAATCGTGGAATCGCGTCCCACCTTCACCTTCGTTGTTCTTACTCGTAATTAATTGGTTAAATAGGGTGTTAAAATCATCAGAACCTGGAACCAGATGACCGACAGGATCAATGGCAACTGCTGCTAAATTTGCATATCCCTCGTTTGTCCACTGTTCCACTTGACTGTGCCAATAAGTGAGATTGCCCTGGTTTTCATCAAACCACTGATCTTCTGCACCTTCAGGAATACCTGCAAGAGGTAACTTATAAAGAAATATGCCGTCATCTGAGAAGATACTGTCATAACCCAGAAACTCTAATTCAGGATAGGTGTCTGAGATTGATGGCGCGATAGAATCCACCCAGTACTCTTCATATACTCTCGCCCAATTGTTGTGGTTCCTTGTTGAATCTTGCAGCTTGAGCGCCGTCGCATAGGGGTCATATGAATCTCCCGCATCTTCATTCGTCCTGTATGCTCTTATGAACCATTTGTTTTTCTTCCTTAACTCTAGGCGATGTTGGTAGAATTCGATGTTTTTTAAGCTAAATCTATTGTCACCTTGGTAAACCGTAGTCCCTTTGCCCATGTTAAATCCATAAATCAACTCTGGACTCTCATACGTTTTCTCAGGTTGCAAGCGCCAATGACCGCTTACACTCACCTTCGTATTGTTTGTATTGTAATCTACCAAATCCACCTCTTTATATCCAGTACGGTAAATCGTACCTAAACCTCTGTAGGCATTGCCGGGAGGAGGAGTATAGTCAAAGCGAGGCTGGAATTCGTCTCCATAGATATTCACGGCATCGAATCGGCCAGGATTTAAAGCTGAAACAGATGAACCATCGATGGGGTCGTAGTTCGTAGCCTCCCAGTCATAAGCTTCAAATCTGAAAAAATTAATCTTGTAAGCAAAAAATGGATCTCCCTCATCATTTTCGATCACGTCAGCCCATCGGAAACCTGTTTCAAATAGGGGGCGTTCTCCCTGTTTTGTGGTTTCTCCTAATTTTGTTGAGACGCTTAAACCGGAGAATACAAAGGGATCCTTTGTTTCCATATTGATGACTCCGTTAAAGGCTCCGGGACCGAAGAAGGCCGAACTGGCTCCTGCTATAATCTCTACGGACTTTACGTCGAGATCGGGGGCACCTAGGAAATTCCCCAATGAGAAATTAAGTCCAGGGCTTTGGTTATCTACGCCATCAATAAGTTGCAATGAACGCACCGGAGAAGTGGAGTTAAAACCACGCGTATTGATAATTTTAAAACCGAGAGAAGCAGAGGTGATATCAACACCCTTCAGATTTCCCAGTCCCTCATAAAAATTTCCTGATGGGGCTTCCTTAATCGCGATTAAGTCCATCGTCTCAACGGTGAGTGGCGCTTGTTTCTGCTTTTCCGAAATCCTCGAGCCCACGACTTCTGCTGCCCCGATTAAGATTTGATCTGGAATGAGCTTTACTTCTATCTTCTCCTGTGTCGAACTTACAGTGATTGATTTCATTCCATATCCAATGAAAGAGACTTGAAGAACCACTGGCAATCCTGCAACTTCGAGTCGAAAAAGCCCATCAAAATCAGTTGTAACCCCTTGCCCGGTCTCAGGCACTACCACACTTGCAGAAAACATCGGCTCACCTGTATCACCGTCAATCACGTGGCCACGCACAACGGATTGAGCAGACGCACCAAAGCTGACAATAGAACAAATTAAAATTAAAATTGCGTATACTTTCGTCATTTTTTTGATTTCGAAAGTGAAAGATGATAAATATTATGCGGATTTCGACGAAATCAACGCTTAATTATGCAGACTTTATTGGTAGCATCAAACACAACGACGTCGCCAACTCGAAGTTTTCTCCGCTTTCTAAATTCAATTTCATCGTTGACAAAAACCATTCCCTCCGTCACAAACATCTTTGCTTCTCCACCTGACATTGCAAGTCCTGTGGCCTTCAGAAGCTGCGAAAGATCAATGTATTCAGTTTTAAGGATGAAGTCCTGGCTTTCCATAAAGGTCAATTGTGTTGTTAAATAGCGGGGAATCTTGAAGGATCTGTTTCATTCATATATGAATAAGCAGACTCCACGATATCGTCCACGGAAGGCTTTGAGAAGTAATCACCGTCAGAAGTATACGCGGGAAGATGGGGTTTTGCAGTGAGCGTTCTCGGTTGGCTGTCAAGATGCTTCCACGCTCCTTGTCTATTGAGCACTTCATCGAGAAGATACGCAGACGCTCCGCCAGGAACATCCTCATCGACAATCAAAAGGCGATTGGTTCGTGAAACAGATTCAGCGGTTACACCCTTGATATCGAAAGGCAGAAGTGTTTGAGCATCCACGAGTTCTACCTCAACACCCAGTTCTGACAGCCGACTCGCAGCATTTGTGCAGAGATTAAAGGTTGAGCCGTAGCTCAGGATTGTAATGTCTGATCCCGAACGCGTGATTTCTGGTTTTCCAAGCGGCACGGTAAATTCACCGCAATTCGAAGGCATGATTTCTTTTTTGCGGTATCCGTTAAGACACTCTATCACAACTGCAGGCTCTTCAGCGCGCAACAGGGTATTGTACATCCCCGCTGCTTGAACCATGTTTCTCGGCACACATACATGCATTCCTCTCAAGCTAGAGATGATTGCGCCCATTGGAGATCCGCTATGCCAAATCCCTTCCAGCCTGTGACCTCGGGTCCGAACGATAAGGGGTGCTTTTTGGCCTCCTGCAGTTCGATAACGAACAGTCGCAAGGTCGTCACGAAGAATTTGCAATGCATAGTATAAGTAATCCAGATACTGAATCTCAGCGATAGGTCGCAGTCCTCTGAGCGCCATTCCTATTCCGGAACCGATGATGGTACACTCGCGAATCCCCGTATCTGAAACGCGTACATCCCCAAATTGTTCCTGCATGCCTTCCATGACCTGATTCACCCCTCCGATTCCGCCCACGTCTTCACCGAACGTAAGAACGTTGGGATATCGTGAAAAAATCTCTTGAAAGTTTTTCTGTAGTACAAGACGACCGTCTACCTGTTCATCCGAAAAAACAGCTGGAATTTCAGGGACATTTAATGCGCTGTCCGACACATCAGAATAAAGATGATCGTTGTACTTCTCTTTTGAAATAGATTTCGCCGCAGAAAGCCATTGACTTAGGGCTGATCTCCCTGTAGAATTTGTCCCCGCCGAATCCATCAACGCACGACGAACTGCCGTGAAAATCTCTGCCCTCCCTGGCTCCATTGATTTCTCAAGATGAGACGCTCGCTCGGAGGTGTCTCCTTCTAATCCCCGCAACAATGCCACAGCTGAATGTACATCTGCATCGATATCAATTCTGTATTGCCTCCACGCTTCTTTCTGATGTGAACGAACTTCTTTTTTGGCTTCTTTTCTGATGTCATCAAGCTCATCTTTGGTGGCTGCACCTTCTAAAATGAGGAATTTCTCCATCTGAACAATACAATCATATTCGGCAGCCCATTCTAACCTCTCCTCTGACTTGTAACGCTCATGTGAACCCGAAGTGGAGTGTCCCTGTGGTTGCGTTAATTCTTCTACATGAACCAAAACTGGGAGATGGTCCTCCCGACAAACCCGCTCCGCCTCTTCATAAGTAGCGACAAGTGCAGGATAATCCCATCCATTCACTCTGAAAATCGCAAGTCCATTCGTGCCTTCTGATTTTTGAAACCCGCCCAGGGCAATCGAAATACTCTCCTTCGTGGTTTGGTATTTCTTCGGAACAGAAATCCCATATCCATCATCCCAAACCGACATTAACATCGGCACCTCCAACACGCAAGCAGCGTTCATCGTCTCCCAGAATGCTCCCTGTGAAGTACTCGCATCGCCAATGGTGCCTACTGCAATTTCGTTTCCCTCACTTGTAAACTTGGCGGACAATTTGGCCAAATCAGGCATCGATTTATAAATCTTACTGGCCTGAGCCAAACCTAGCAAACGTGGCATCTGACCCCCTGTAGGGCTAATGTCAGAAGAACTATTAACGTCTGCCATTTGATCCAACCAGTCTCCCTCGTCGTTTAAGATCCTCGTCGCAAAGTGACCCCCCATTTGGCGTCCGGCTGAGAAAGGCTCATGCTTTAAGTCTGCATGGCCGTAAAGGGCCGCAAAGTACTGCTGAACATTGAGCAGCCCTCTGGACATCATAAACGTTTGATCTCTGTAGTACCCGCTCCTCCAATCTCCTGGCCTCACAACTTTTGCAAGTGCAATCTGACACATCTCCTTGCCATCCCCAAAAATTCCAAATTTGGCTTTGCCTGTGAGCACCTCCTTCCTACCAAGCAACGACACCTCACGACTCACGCACGCCAATTGAAAATCCGCCAACAATACTTTGCGGAAATCAACTTCTATTTCGGGTGCATTTTTCTCTTCTGACATCAGCGCGAAGATACGAATTCAAAGACAGATTTAGACGAGCTTAGAGAACGCAAAAGCGATCTGTGCGCCCAACCTCGCATTATTCTCAACGAGCGCCACATTTGCTGCCAAACTATCTCCTCCCGTAGCTTCAGATACGAGCGAAAGAATGAAGGGAGTGATCTCCTTTCCCGCAATACCCTCCTCACTTGCACGAACCAAAGCGTTTTCGATGGCTGCATTAATCACCTTCGAATCCGCCTCAAACTCTTGGGGTATGGGGTTGGCAATCAGAACAGAACCGCTGATGCCCAAATCCCATTTGGACTTCATGATGCATGCAACCTCGTCTACCGTGTCCGCCCTTGCAACCAACTTAAGACCACTGGACCTTGTATAAAATGCTGGCAACTCGCCCGTCTTATATCCCACCACAGGCACTCCTTTTGTTTCTAAAATCTCAAGCGTCTTCGGCAAATCTAAAATCGCCTTTACCCCTGCACTGACTACGGCCACATCGCTAATCGCGAGTTCCTCAAGATCTGAGCTCACATCCATCGACGTTTCCGCCCCCCTGTGTGCACCACCTATCCCTCCTGTCACAAATACTTTTATTCCAGCGGCATGGGCAATCACCAAGGTTCCACTCACAGTCGTTGCACCCAGAGCTTTGGATGCGATGGCGATCGGAATGTCTCGTCTACTCACTTTCAGCACGCCCTTTTCTTTTGCAATGCGCTCCAACAACACATCATCAATTCCTACGCACACTTTGCCTTCGGAAACAGCAACAATGGCAGGAACACAACCCGCATCCCTTATGATGTTTCCAAGTCTCTTTGCTGTATTTACATTTTCCGGATAGGGCATTCCATGTGCAATAATTGTCGACTCTAGGGCGACAACAGGGATACCTGAAGCCATTGCTTCACGAACCTCTTCACTATATACAATCAGCGCTTTCACAACTACTTAACCAGTGGAGGCGGAAGTGGAGCGAATGGCCCCTTGGAGATTCCCGTATCGGGATTTGCGTCTTCTATGGCGGCCATAATTTGGTCTTTTAACGTGTCCAAATTCTTGTGGGCCATTGAACTGAAAAACAATGGATTTAAATTCGGAGCTTCTTTCAGGAGCAAAGACCTCATTTCTTCTTCCAATTCTTCATCGAGAAGATCCGATTTGGAAATCGCTAAAATCCGCTGTTTGTCAAGCATCTGAGGATTGTACTTTTCCAACTCTCCTAGCAACGTCCTGTACGCAGCAACAATGTCATCCTCATCGGCGGGAATCAAAAACAGCAGTACAGGATTGCGTTCTATATGTCTTAAAAACCGCACTCCCAAACCTTTCCCATCCGCAGCTCCTTCGATAATCCCTGGAATATCTGCCATCACAAAGGACCGGTCATCTCTGTAGGCTACAATCCCCAAATTTGGTCTTAACGTCGTAAACGGATAATCTGCAATCTCCGGTTTTGCAGCACTCACGACTGACAGCAAAGTCGATTTTCCAGCATTGGGAAAACCTACCAAACCTACATCTCCGAGCAACTTCAACTCCAAAACCTTCCACTCCTCCAGACCATCTTGACCGGGCTGAGCATATTCAGGGCTTTGGTTTGTTGAAGATTTAAAGTGGTCATTTCCTCTTCCACCAAGACCACCCCTGGTAACCACCACTGTTTGGCCTACTTCAGTAATCTCACAAACAACTTTATTGGATTCAACGTCACGTATAATTGTGCCAAGAGGTACATCAATGATTTTATCGTCACCCTCAGCGCCATGTCTGTTGTTTCGGCTCCCTCTTTCTCCGTGTCCGGCAATAATGTGTTTTTGGTACTTCAGGTGAAGCAGCGTCCATTTGTTTGAACTTCCTCTCACAATAACGTGGCCTCCTCTGCCTCCATCCCCACCGTCGGGTCCTCCTTTCGACGTCGTTCTGTTACGCATCATATGCAATGATCCTGCCCCTCCTTTTCCAGAACGGCAGCAAATTTTCACATAGTCTACAAAGTTTTGAATCGCCATAATTATCCGATTGCTTTCACCAAACGATTTGTAATTTCTTCAACCGACCCAAGTCCATTGATGGACTTAAATTTCCCCAATGCTTTGTAAAAATCAGCGACTGGCGCAGTTTCTGCATGATACACATTGATGCGTTTCTGGATCACAGCCTCGTCTGCATCATCTGCACGCCCACTTGTCAGGGACCTGGCCAAAAGTCGCTTTTTAAGCTCACTCTCCTCAACTTCCAAAGAAAGCATGGTCTCAATGGAATCTCCCCTTGAGGTCAGAAACGTGTCAAGCGCTTCAGCTTGAGCTGTCGTTCTTGGAAACCCATCAAAAATAAACCCTTCGGCCTCAGTATGTTTCTCAACTTCTGCTTGAAGCATAGATATTGTCACCTCATCTGGGACCAATTTACCTAGATCCATATAAGATTGAGCCAGTTTACCTAACGCCGTTCCTGATTTGATATTGTATCTAAAAACATCCCCAGTACTCAGGTGTACAAGGTTATAATGATTCACTAAAAATTCACTTTGAGTTCCTTTCCCTGCACCTGGAGGGCCAAATAAAACGAGGTTTCTCATAATTTTAATTTATTGGGCAAAGGTAGCTTACAGACTTTCTACCACGATGACTTAAAATAACTAACTTCGCCAAATCAAAATTCCTTTAATAAGAGTTAAAAAATGAAATACGACGTTATCGTTTTAGGGAGTGGTCCTGGTGGCTACGTTACAGCAATTCGCGCATCTCAACTGGGTCTTAAGACCGCCATCGTAGAGAGAGAAGAACTTGGAGGCATCTGCCTTAACTGGGGTTGTATCCCCACGAAAGCACTGCTTAAAAGCGCGAACGTCTTTGAATACATTCAACATGCCGAAGAGTATGGAATTAAGGTGTCGTCTTCTGAAGCCGATTTTGGTGGAATGATCAGCAGAAGTAGAGATGTGGCCGACGGGATGTCCAAGGGAGTCACTTTTCTTCTCAAGAAAAATAAAATCGACGTTATTATGGGGTCTGGAAAAGTCCTCACTGGAAAGCGTATCGAAGTCAAGGCGAATGACGGTGGAACGCAAGTCCTTGAGGCAAGCAACATCATCATCGCGACGGGTGCACGGTCACGTGAATTGCCAAACCTCAAACAAGACGGAAAGAAAATCATCGGTTACCGTGAAGCCTTAACGCTTAAATCTCAACCCAAGAAGATGGTTGTAGTGGGTTCAGGGGCGATAGGCGTAGAGTTTGCATATTTCTACAACGCAATAGGAACGGATGTCACCGTTGTTGAGTATATGGACAGTGTCGTACCTGTAGAAGACAAAGAGATCGGAAAGCAACTTGGACGTTCTTTAAAGAAACAGGGCATCAGTATCAAAACATCGGCGGAAGTCACCTCCGTTGATACGTCTGGTTCAGGGTGTAAAGTGACTGTTAAAACAAAAAAAGGCGAAGAGGTGATCGAATGTGACATTGTACTGAGTGCCGTGGGCGTGATTGCAAACATTGAAAACATCGGACTTGAAGATGTCGGGATTGTTACTGACAACGGGAAGGTTATCGTAGACGAATACTACGGGACAAATATCCCAGGGTACTTTGCAATTGGCGATTGTGTGCCAGGCCAATCACTTGCACACGTGGCTTCTGCAGAAGGAATTATTTGCGTTGAAAAGATCTCTGGAGCGAACCCGGAAGCACTGGATTACGGCAACATCCCAGGGTGCACATACTGCTCCCCTGAAGTTGCAAGTGTAGGAATGACTGAAGAAGCAGCAAAAAAAGCCGGTTATGACATTAAAGTGGGGAAATTCCCGTTTTCTGCATCTGGAAAAGCTAGCGCTTCAGGACAGAAAGACGGGTTTGTGAAACTCATTTTTGACGCCAAATATGGCGAACTTCTTGGCGGCCATATGATTGGAGCCAATGTCACGGAGATGGTCGCCGAGCTGGTGGCTGTGCGCAAACTGGAAACAACTGGACACGAACTCATCAAAACAGTGCACCCCCATCCTACGCTATCTGAGGCGATCATGGAAGCTGCAGCTGCAGCTTATGATGAGGTGATACACTTATAAAATCAATCGCCACAGAATAATCAAACAGCACTAAATTTAGGCACCATGACACATACAGATAAATCCTTTCTTGTTTCTGTTCTATTCTTTGCCACACTTTCTTTGAGCACATTTGCCCAAACCACAGAGGAGTTAGCTTCATATACCTCAGCTGAGATATCGGACATCGCTGGATATTTCGGCATCTCATCGAATGTATATACTGCAGAATATAGCGTGGATGCCTATCGAGTGACGTATGACATGCCTTATATGGGCAACACCATTTCAGTAAGCGGAGCCTTATTTGTTCCGCAAGGAATGGATGAAGCGTGTTCATTTCCCGTGCTTACTTACATGCATGGCACCATCTTTCAGCGTACTTCTGCACCATCATTCCTCTCCAGTGAGGGACAATTTGGATTTTTAATGTCGAGCCCTGGATTCGTCGTTCTTATGCCCGATTATGTTGGCCTTGGCACTTCTGAGTTGATGCACCCGTATGTGCATGCACAAAGTGAAGCCGACGCAGGCATCTACCTTATTCAAGCTGCGGAGACCTTAGGTGAAGAATTAGGATATAGCTTCAATGGAGAATTCTTTTCTACAGGATATTCTCAGGGGGGACACGCCTCAATGGCCTTGTCTCGTGAACTTGAGACCAATTATGCGGATGTATACCCGCTGACAGCATCAGCCCCTTTAAGTGGGCCGTATGATATTTCAGGAACACAGTTTATACAGATTTTTGAAAACACCAGCTATTCTAATCCTGCATATTTGGCATACAACATCATCGGATGGAACAGCTATTATGGAAACCTTTATGAAGACCTAAGTGAGGTTTTCCAAGAACCCTATGCCACTGGTCTACCGGGGATGTTCAATGGCGAAATGTCAGCAATGGAAATTAATGACTACCTGCCATTCCTGTTAGAAGATTTGATCCAACCTGGCCTGATTGACGAAATCACAGGTGACCCCGACCACCCTTTTAACATTGCGGCTCAAGACAATGATGTTTACGAATGGGTGCCTCAGACTCCTCTAAAAATGTACTACTGCACGCAAGATGAGCAGGTGTTTTATCAAAATGCACTTGTTACCGAAGCCTGGATGATTGAAAATGGCGCCTTAAATGTATCTTCTTCAAACGGAGGTCCATTGGACCACGGAGATTGTGCTGGTGCTGCAATACTTGGAGGAATGCTTTGGATGCTAGATTTCTCCGTTGAATGTGAAACAGGTTTTGTGGGTAAAAACACTCATGAGCCATGGACCATCGCTCCAAACCCAAGCGTGGATGGCACAACTGTGATTGCAGGATTGCCTTCAAGTGTCAAGTGGGAAGTTGTGGACATTACAGGACGAACCCTCCATTCAGGGACTGGATTACACGTGGACTTCTCTTCTAACGCTGAAGGAATCTACTTGATCAAAACGGACAACTGGGGAATGAAGCGGGTTTTAGTTCACCCTTAATAAAGTGATGTGCATACATCCTCTTTCAGGGATGATGAGGATCCTGCCCTCTTTTTGATATCGAAGAAGAAGTTTTTGAATCTCTCGCGTAGGTCTGTTACAATTCGCTTTTGAATTCGCTCTATCCATAAACGCGATATCAAATGAAGCGCCATAACTGTGCGTTGATTTGCCACGAGTGGCATTGCGATTGCTTCTTGTGAGCTTTTTTTGCTGATCATGTGTCCGCGTCATAGAGGTCACCCTGAATACGGTGCCTTCAGAATCAGTCCCCTCTAATGCATCGGCATAGTCATTCCCCATTTCCTGTAAAAGTGTTCGTACTTCTGGAAGAAGCATTGCTTTACTATGTGTAAGACGACCAATTCTATACCCCCTGCCATCATACACATTGACCAATTTGTTTTGATTTAAACCGTAGTTTAATTCCGCTTCATTTTTGACAAAAAAACTATTGGGCAAGGATCTCGCAGCTGACTGATGACGGGTATATGGATTTTTAGAAATATGTAGGGTTTTTTTACAACAACTACATGGAAGTAGCGAACCCAACTTAGGTGATTCCTCATCTGAAGAAACCGCTTTGACCGTTGAGACATTATCCGTTTTAGTTGAATTTGCAACAATGGCCAGTGTTTTATTTGGGATAATATATCCTTTGACACTTTGAAGTGGCTCAGGATGTGACAATGACTTAGGCTTAGAAGAAGCTTCATCATTGTCCCCTACCAACGCCACCATTCCGCTTGAACAACATACAAAGACCACCAAACCCACCAAGATCCTACCCCACCTAAATTCACGATTTACACTTATTGTCATAACAAACAAAGTTCTATCAAAGAACAAGACAGATTCGAAGCAAATAATATAATTGCACACGTCGGAGTGTTGAAACGACGCAGAATGAAACAGAACAAATTGGCAATAAGAGTAATAAATTTAAAAAAAGAATGAGCATGTTAGGAATAGGCGCAAAAATTGAACACCCCACCTTCGGTGAAGGAGTCATCTTTGGGAAAGAAGGTGAGTACTTCAGAATCTACTTCAAAGACTTAGGCGAGAAGGAACTTGGGGTCGATTACAATGGCTTTACAATTATTGAGCCCTCAAAGGGAGATCAGCCAAAACCAGACCTAAGTGACATCATCGAAGCAGTAGAGGTTGTATTCGATGATAAATTGGCTGAATTATCTTCGCATTTTGAACCTCAGCCTATTCAATTGGGTGACAAATGGCTTGGTGGCACGATGATTCTAACTCCACAAGATTCAGCATTACAATCCAAAGAAATTCCTGTTGAAACATTTTTTCATAAAATAGTGATGGTCCGAGATCGCCTAAGAGTCTTAGAGCAACAGATCAACGCAGAAGAAAAATTAAACCATCAAGATAAAATCAAACTTCAACAGTATATTACCCGAATATATGGCTCGTTAACCACCTTCAACATTCTCTTTAAATACAAAGAAGAGAGTTTTTCTGGGGACAAGAAATAAACATGAATTACTTTTTATTGACTTTACTCAGCGCTTTGAATAAAATGTTGTTGCCTACATTTTATTTAAAAGAAAATCTAGAAAAACTATCTAACATAGAAAAGGGAATTGTGGGCTGGAAAATATTTATAACCTATAAATATCTTGACGCTGCAAAAGAAAAAGGCGCCAAAATTATATCTTGATCACCGCCAGCATCTGATCGTCTGTGGACTCATAATTTGATTGCCAATTGTACATTCGATAAGAAATAAATGAAGCTTGGTCTTTAACAGGAAGTTCAGAGGCCTCTAGGATAAGCTTTCTCAATCCGCTTGTCATTAACTTTTTATCCTTCGCACCACCAAACTGATCGGACAGCCCATCTGTAAAGATGTACACCAAATCGTCAGGTTTAACAGGTATCGTGGTTTCAACAAAGACATCATCTCTCCAATAATTGCCCCCAATCGACCTAGGGGTTCCTTTATATTCTAACAACTCTCCATTTCTGACAATCCAAAGAGGCCTTCTGGCTCCTGCAAATCTCAAGGATCGTCTGTCATGATTCAATGCAATAACAGCCAAATCCATGCCGGCACCTGCTCTCATTAATCTGCCTTTGTCACCCCTTAGAATTGATCTTCTAAACTTTTCATCTAGACGAGTCAACAGATGAGCGGGTCCGATTGATTTGTCAAATGCATGCGACAACTTCTCCCTTGCCAGAACCGTCATTAACGCAGCACTCATACCGTGCCCGGTACAATCACAAACAGCCAAAAAAGTTAAATCTTTCTTTTTACGGGCAAATAGGAAATCTCCACTCAAAAACCCAAGTGGCTTGTCGTAAACAGCTAGATTCTGAAAAAGATCATTTAACTCTTCTTCTGTAGGAGCCAGCATCCCTTGAATTGAACGCGCATATAAAATATCTTCGTTGGAAGGTAGAGCTGCTTTTTTATGATTAAACTCTTTATGTGGAAGCATTTAATTGACCTGGATTTTACAACATTAAAGATCGTGACATCTAAATGTATAACGAACCACATCTTCAAGGGTTGCTTTATTTACTAAATATCGTAATTTCGTACAATGAAAAATAATTTGATTGTTACGTTTTTTTGCATCACACTCATTTCTATCGGTCTGATGTCTAGTTCTAACGGTGTGGCAGAAGCGCAAGACCAAGACCGAACAGGTGCGCCAGGTTCTACAGAGTCTTGCACGTTATGCCATGCTCAAAGTTCTTCAATAAACGCAGCTACGTCTATCTCTGTTTTCAACACGAACGGTGAAGAAATAACAGCGTATATACCAGGCGAGAACTATGAAGTGAACTTTGTTGTAACAGGGAATGGAGCGGCTGGATTTGGTTTTCAAGCCACATCAATCTTAACTGATGGATCAAACGCTGGAGCATTTTCTAACCCCGGAGATGCAGTGCAGTTAGAAGCTGTCAACGCCAGACATATCGTGGAACATAGCACGCCAAGCGCGACAGGCATATTTACAGCAACATGGACGGCCCCTGATGAAGGAAGTGGAGATGTAGGTTTCTTTATGTCAGGACTCGCTGCGAACCTGCAAAATCAAAACCAAGGAGACAGCCACGATGAAACAGCTCTTTCACTTACTGAAAGCAGCAGCAATGGCATCGAAGAAAGCACCCTCATGGAACAGCCAATCGCAACATCAAACGGCGTCACATTAGTCCCTAAAGTGGATGGAACGATTTCGTTTTTTGACATCAGTGGACGCCAAAACTTTACCAGAGAAGTCTTTTCAAATGAGACAATCCATGTCGAGACAAGTCAAATGAGTCGTGGTCTACAGATTATTCATTTTACACCACACAACAAGAGCAATGATAAATTCGCTATCCAAACATGGAAAGTAGTCATCCCATCATAGACGAAACTGCTGAGAAGAAAGTATTTTCTTTATACCAACTGAATAAGAGTATAAAAAATACGCTTGAGAGTAAGACGGGAAATGCCAGATTTTGGGTTCGTGCAGAGATTGCGAAAATCACTGTCAGTCGGACCGGCCATGCATATCTTGATCTTGTTGAAGAAGTGAACGGAGTTCAACAAGCAGCGATAAAGGGCAATATTTGGCGGAGCTCTTTTGAAAAGATTAAAATAGAGTTGGGGGGATCGGCTGAATCTGTTTTACAGGTTGGAAGTGAAATCGTTTTTAAATGCACTGTATCCTTTCATGAGGTACATGGACTTAGCTTGTTGATCGACGCGATTGATTTGTCCTTCATGCTTGGGGAATTGGAACGCCGAAAAGCGGAGGCCATTTTAAAAATAAAAAAAGAGGGGAAACATCTACTCAATGCTTCTCTGCCACTCCCTTTGGTCATTCAGAAAATTGCGCTCGTTGGATCTCCGGGAACAGCGGGGTTCAGGGATTTTGTGAAACATGTGATCGACAATGACTTTTTATTCAGATATGACATCAAGGTCTACGCAACCGCTGTACAGGGAGTTGATGCGCCCAATCAATTGTCAAAATCGATTCTACAAGCCGACCAAGACAATCCAGACGTGATTGTTGTTTTAAGAGGCGGAGGATCTCCAATGGACCTAGATTGTTTTAACAACTACAACCTGGCCATAGACATCAGTTCACTTCAAGTCCCAGTACTGACTGGAATCGGACATGAATCCGACTTCAGCCTGGCTGATTTGGTCGCGAACAGGGACTTTAAAACACCCACAGATGTAGGAGACTTTATTGTGGATAGGACAAATGCATTTTCTTCAACTTTAGTGGATATTGCGACCAGGGTAGGGAGCAGAAGTAAAACCGTACTACATCGAGAAAAAACAACCTTAAGTGGCGCAAGAATTATTCTTCGAGATCTGCCAATCAGAATGTTAACGACAAGAACAATACTATTTGACACGTTACGTCGCGATCTAAACAGAGAGTTGGTTCGGATTCTAGAGCGAAAGAATGAAACGTTACTTGGATTGGCGTCAACTATGGAATTATTGAAGCCTAGCCGTACCCTTGCCAGAGGATTCAGTATTGTAAGACATCACAAGAAAGCGATTAGCGACACACATAAAGTCAAAAAAGGGGACACCATAGATATAGAGTTTCACCTGGGATCGATAGAAGCAGAAGTAAAAAGTATTCATCACAAAACCGAACATGGCAAAAAGTAACACACCCAAACCCGTCAAGAATCTCAAATACGACGAAGCATTGATTGAATTGCAGGGAATATTAAGCTCTTTGCAAGATGAAACCCTGTCCATTGACGACTTAACGACGTCTATAAAACGGGCTTCAGAACTGTTAGAAGCATGTAATGCTCGTTTGCGAACGACTCAAAAGGAAGTAGAAGAAATTATCGTAAAACTGGGGTTAGGCGACTAATTTCCCTGAGTACCATCACGAAGTCTGTTAAGAACCCCCTCTGCACCTAGACCATTTGAATCTTTCGTTTGATTCACGAATTCGTCTTGTGCGAGATCTTTTAATACTACTGCCCTCTCTCTCACTTGAAACATGGCCTCTCTAACCTCTTCAAATGATTCGCATTTGGAGATCGCTTCCGACCAAGCGCGGTCAGCTTCTTTTTGGCCTTTGGGAGTCATACATCCAGACATTGTAAGTGACAGACCATCATTCAATGATTTACTGGTAGAATATTCTGCATCATTCATTACTTCGAGAAAAGCATTGAGTTTCAATAGCGCTGAATCAATACACTCACACGCATCTCCACGATCGGCATTGATTTCTTCCACTGTGAGTTCCGTTGCAACATCTTGTGAAGCTTGCATTGCAGTACCCTCAGCATCGCAACCGATGGTGGTCAAGCATAAAACAGGAACAAGTAAACACATACCTACATTGAATAATTTAGAATATAATTTCATCTTCTTTTGTTAATTTTTTGATTTGCTTGGTTCCAAAATACGTGGACTCTTGAATGTGTTCGTGATTTCCATGGTGAGGCTCATCAACGTCACTGATTAGCAGCTTTGGCCAAATTTCTGAAGAAGAATCAACAGGTCTGATGCGCCAATTTGAGAACTGTCATCCATATCATACGCACCTGTCCACCCAAGACCGTATGCGGACAAAAAGAGTAAAAAGTCGGATGACCCTACTTGGCCATCGGCATTGAAATCACCCACACAAACATCACTGGCGATAAATCCAGTACCACCAAATTCCATTGCTAAATCAGGAAAAACAATGGTCTCTGCAAAATGAAACGCGTTTTTCCCGACCATCATACCGGCATAACGGGCAGGAGCATCATCAACTGGCGGATGAATCCCACCCCAAATTCTAGAAAGTGCACTTTCGTTTGAGGCATCCATAAAGGTCGCCCATTGAAGATTAAAGGTCATTGAAGGACCATCTTCAAACACGAGGAATTGATTCATGTTTACAGGCCATTCGGCCAACCCACCTGGCCAGTATGCTGAACCAGTAAGCATTTCAAACTGCTCTGCTGCAGCTCTTGAAAACGCGCTGTGTCCACTGAAATAACCTGCAAAGGGCGGGGTAACGAAGCTTGGACGTTGATAAGGCCACCAATTCTCAGCCAAAATCCAATCAACCCCAGCTTCATCAATCTGTGGAATTTCAATATAATCTGGCCCCTTCCAAGTATGGATTGCAATGTCACCAACATGATCCTCGCCTCCGAAATCAGAAAGCGGATGGGCATCATCAATAATCTCTATAAATCCTGGCACCAAAGGGAGGCCCGCAGGATGATAATTTGGTAGAGAAGGATCCGTACTTTGACCTTTTTCTGCCATAAAACGAATGGCAGATACGGGCCTTAAATAATCGTAATACCCTTTGTTACTCCATGCTGAAATGGCACAGTCGTGCATGGCTCCTGCCAATGCCAAATATGATTTAACAATGAATTCCTGGTCTTCAATGACAGGACCTTGACCTCTCCATCTGTGAGATCCAGAATTAGCCTCTAAAATGAATTCGTTGAGAAGTGTAAACCAATGACCAGGAGGGGTCTCAGATTCAGGGCCGTCAGCCCAAAATTCTGCAATGACACGTCCATAATCTCCCCTCGGAATGATATTAGGTTCATAGGGAAGACCTGTAAATGGGTTTGTTTGGTGTCCATTCCCACCGAATGATCCATCTGGATTGTGCCAACTCACCAATCCTCCCCGCTCCCAATCATAGAAAGATGCAAAATCTTCTACGGCAGGGGTTTCCCCATCATACTTCAATGATGCTGGGCTAATATCCCACATGACTCCGTCATTGGGGTCGAGATGTTCAGACCATTTCATGACCATACCAAATCCCCATTTGTAATCACTCTCATCAAAATTTGTTGCAACAGTTGTGTCGATGTAAACCGGAGGTCCTGGATTGTGATAGGTATCATATTCACACGCATCTCGAGTCAACTGTGTCAGATTTGAATCCCTAAGCGCAAAGCCTTGCACGTTGCCCCATTCTGGCCCTAAGAATGGCGGAACCTCAGTAATTAACTCACCGCTTTGGTCGATTGCAACTGACAACTCAATGGGCTGCCAACTGTTCGGGTCAACAATCCCTCCAGTACCAGGATTTTCGGGCAAAATATTGGGGTTATTTGGCGTATAACAGAGGTTTGCAAAATCATTAACCTCATTGGAACCATCTTGCAACCCAAATGCAATTATTTGTTCCGCAATGTAATTTCCAAGAGCAGCAGGGCCATCATTCAAATAATCTGTTGATACAACTAAAGTGTCAAGCCCCTGATGCGCCATCTGTAGACTGATATTTTCCATTGTCGACTCAGATTGGGGAGAATTAATATACCTGTGCTTGATCAGTCTATAAACGCCATAACTCATTGCAACCTCCTGAGCCATCATCCTATCTATGGAATTCGACGGAATGTTTGGGGCGAAATTTTCGAAATCAAATACAATCGTAAAGTCTCCAACCGTATTGCCTAAAAAATATTGCTTTGAAGATGTCGTATCATATGCAGCCCAACAGTCATACATAATAGCGCTGGAATGCAGGAGGTTTCGCGCGTGAAGGGTGGGTCTTGCAAAGTCGTTTCTAATCGCTTCTAAAACCTGTTCATTCCAATCAATGGTGATGTGATCTGTTTGGGCAAAGCTCAAAGAAAAACACGTGATTGATAAAAGAAAAGTAGATAAAAGAAGCTTAAACATGGGGGGGGGTAGATCTTGAGATTATAAGTTTCAGTAAATATAATCAAAATGAGAGACATATATGAAAGACCCATCTATTCGTTCTTTATTGCACCACTGAATGTACATTTATAATGTTACTTTTACCCTAACTGGAACCCCAACCTAATTCTCCATGCTTTCTAAAAAATCTCAATATGCATTTCGAGCGCTGACCACACTTGCTCGAAATGAAGGCAAGGGTCCTCTTCCAATTAGCAAAATCGTAAAAGAACACCCTATGAGCGTGAAGTTTCTTGAAACGATCTTGTTAGAATTGCGAAAGAATGATATTCTTGGCAGTAAAAAAGGGAAAGGGGGTGGATATTTCCTACTGAGGCCTCCTGAGGAAATCAGTTTGGCACAAATCATTCGAATCCTAGACGGCCCCATCGCCCCTTTAAAATGTGTCTCATTAAATTTCTATGAGCGATGTGATGATTGCAATGAGGTCTCTTGCGGGTTGAATAAATTGATGGCAGAGGTGAGAGACGCCAAACTTAAAGTGCTTGTAAAGAGGACACTGAGAGATTTAATTTAAAAGTTTAGATTCATACACTCTTAATCCCATAGATTATGTAGGGTTTCACTATCTTTGCAGGCTATGACTACTCAATCTATTCCATTCAACCTCCACTCAGACCCTGTTCTGGCTCTGACTGAACTTTGTGATCTTCACCCGCAAGGAATTGTCTTTACAACATCTCTGGGACTTGAAGACCAAATCCTAACCGACATCATTTGCCGAAACAACCTGCCTGTCAGGATTGTTACTCTGGATACTGGACGATTATTCCCTGAAACATATGCGCTCATTGACAAAACGCGCGACAGATACAATGTGAAAATCGAACATTTTTTCCCTAACACCTTAAGCCTGGAAGAGCTCGTGAATGAGCAAGGGATGAGTGCGATATTCAAGTCCGTTGAATCCCGAAAAAATTGCTGTGGGGTGAGAAAAGTTCAACCCCTGTTAAGATCATTGAAGGGCGCTAAGGTTTGGGTTACAGGGCTGAGAGCAGAACAATCCGAGAACAGAAACAATCTCCCCAGAATTGAACTGGATTCTCTTTCGGGACTCCTGAAATTCAACCCACTTCTCACTTGGTCTGATTCTGATTTAGAGAACTACATCGAAGAAAACAACGTGCCCATTAACACGCTCCACAAAAAGGGATTCCCTTCAATTGGCTGTGAACCTTGTACAAGGGCAGTAAAAGACGGCGAACATCCCAGGTCAGGAAGATGGTGGTGGGAAAAATCATCCCAAGAGTGTGGACTGCACAAAGGCTAACCCCTACTTTTGGGGCATGGATAAGCTACGCCTTTTATTTTCAGTCTTTTTTATTTGCGTTTTTGCTTCGTGTAGTGGGGACAACGAACATGTAAAAGAAACACCTCGCTCGGTCACAATCGTCCTGTCCAAACAAAACAGTTCATTCTCATATCGGAATTTTATTGAGAACATTGATACCACGATTACAATCAATTGGATCAATGCGTATACGACTCCCCTTTCACAACTAATTGTCGATCTTGAAAATGCAGATGGCATCCTATTGACGGGTGGAGTAGACATCCACCCCGGTTTGTACGGCAACGCTTTTGACACGATACGGTGTGGCACGATAGACATCAAAAGGGATGAAATCGAAACCACACTTTTAGACTACGCTTTAGAAAGCGGAACCCCCTGCCTGGGAGTATGTCGAGGCCTTCAATTTATGAACGTTTACATGGGAGGCAGCCTCCACCCCCACCTCCCAGACACTCTAAGCGATATTCACAGGGGAAAGGATGGGAATTCTACAGAACACAAAATTTACGTCACACAGAAACTTGGCGCATTAGATATAAAGCCTGGAAACAAATCTGCAACTGTAAGCCACCATCACCAAGGCATTTCACGTCTCGCAGACAACCTGGAGGCATGGGCGATTGCTCCTGATGGATTAACCGAAGCAATAAGACATTCTGACACAACGAGCCATCCATTTTTCATAGGAGTACAGTGGCATCCTGAGAGAAGTGACCCTTCCGGCTCACTCGCAAACCCTATCGGCGCAGGATTTTTAAAGGCTGTCTTAGATGAGATACGAGTCAAAAAAAACACTGACACCTTAAAAACAAAGCCCCAATTAAGCGATTCTACTTCCACGCATGTCATCATGATTGAAGAAACTGTATCTGAAAAAATAGATATACAGATGCATTAATCAGACACATTGAGATTCAACAGAAAAAAGTATTGAACCCAAGACGCAACCAAAGTCAAACATCTCACGTCTAATGGTCTATAGAAATTTGAAAAGTTGAGCCGTGAGAGAAGTGCACTCTAGGTGAAACTTAGCGATACTGTCAGATTTAAATTTTTTGAGTTGTATTGAATGAAACGCGTAATTAATAAGACATTGAATTATACCGCAATTACTTTGGCCTTATGGGGTATCTCTTTAAGTTGCCTAGGCCAAACGAATCAAACAGTGGGGTTATTTACAAACGCCGAAGAGTCCTTTAACGGGTACACATTATTCGCGCCTGTGTCGAACGAAACCACTTATTTAATCGACAATTGTGGGGCTGAAATAAACAGCTGGGAAAGCACACACAAAGCTGGAATGATGGCATACCTTCTTGACGACGGCTGCATCATGAGGGCTGGAAGAACGTCTTCTAAAATCTTTCTTGGTGGCGGACTTGGCGGCGTCATTGAGAAGTTTAGTTGGAGTGGCGAATTGCTATGGACTTTCACAATGGCAAATGACAGCGTACATCTGCATCACGACATAGAGGTTCTACCCAATGGGAATGTGCTCGCAATTGCATGGAAAAGGAATAGCGCAGAAGACGCAATCTCAAAAGGAAGAGATCCAAATAAAACTGGACTCAATGTATGGAGTACTTTGATCTTAGAAATAGAACCTTTATATCCACAAGGAGGACATATCGTATGGAGTTGGGATGCTTGGGATCACTTGGTACAGGACTTTGACCCAAGTCTCCCCTTCTATGGGAATCCACGAGATTTTCCCGGTAAAATCGATGTGAATTATGAAGCATTGGGAGGAACGTCTTATGCGGCGAGAGATTGGCTTCACACAAACTCTATTGACTACAATCCATTGCGCAATGAAATCATGATCAGTGTGAGGGGATTTAGTGAGCTTTGGATTATTGACAGAGATTCATCATCTGATCTAAAATATCGCTGGGGAAATCCGATGGCATACGGAAGAGGAACGGAAGAAAATCAGACCCTGTTTCAACAACATAATTGTCATTGGATTGAACCTGGACTTCCAGGCGAAGGAAATGTTTTGATTTACAACAATGGCAACAACAGACCCGAAGGGTATTACAGCTCTGTCGAACAAGTAAAACTCCCACATGTAGTGGATGGAGAATACCCAATCAGTGCGGACACGCACTATGGTCCTGAGAATACAGAATGGCGTTACCCTGAAGAGTTGTACAGTGAGTTC
>CAWVRV010000027.1:0-27061 GCA_963932755.1 uncultured Flavobacteriales bacterium
TTCAGCAATTCGGTGCGAATGTTAACCTTGGCAACATAGGCCCATGGGATGTCATCCCATTAGAGACGCTTAGATTAGGTCTGAGAGGAGATACCTTTTTCGATTTCTTGCCAGAATCGATGTCCACTGGATTGCGTCAGGAAATAGATCCAGAAAGCTGAAAAGAGTGAATAGCATAGACGTTACAACCCTCGCGAAATGGCGTGAAGAGAAACGAGAGCATCAACTTATTGACGTTCGTGAACCGTGGGAGGTTGAAGTGGGAAACATCAATGGTTTTCATATCCCCATGCATGAACTCCTGGATTCAATTGAAAAAATCAGAAGGGATATCCCTGTAGTCGTTCACTGTAGATCCGGCGTTCGTTCGGCAGCTGTCGTTCATCATCTCGCACTTCAACTCGGGTACGAGAATGTGCACAATCTACAAGGAGGAATCGAGGCTTGGTCGCAAGAAATCGACCCCAATTTAGAAGTCGCGTGAGATCGGGAATGGATTGGATAAAGCTCTCAGCAAAAGGCTTTGCGATGGGGGCCGCAGATCTTGTCCCAGGTGTGAGTGGTGGAACAATCGCTTTTATCTCAGGCATTTATGATGAATTAATCTCTACGATTGCAGGGTTAGGAATGGGGACTTTGAGAGATTTGTTTAGAGTAGGTCCCATTGAAGTTTGGAAAAAGTACAACCTCAGTTTTTTGGCTGTATTGGTCTTGGGGCTCATGTTTGCCGTCTTGACACTGGCCGGACCGATACATTGGATTCAAATACATCACCCATCTGAACTCAGGGCTTTTTTCTTTGGGCTTGTACTCGCCTCTGCTCCACTCATTGTACGCGAGATTCGACCTTATAAACGCGCCGATTTTAAGTGGGGGATTTTAGGAATCGTGCTTGCATTAATTCTGACAAATTTTACTCCTGGCATTCAATCTGACGCTCCTGTTTTCATTGCAATATGTGGCGCTTTTGCGATTTGTGCCATGCTCCTTCCTGGAATAAGCGGAAGTTTCATTTTAGTGATCCTGGGCGCTTACAATTCCATTATATCTGCACTTGCAAACTTTGACATCTTAAGGATTGGCGCATTTTGTTTGGGTGCGTTCATAGGACTTCTCAGTTTCAGTAGAATGCTCAAAAAGATCCTACATAATTTCCGCGCACAGACTCTGGCGATCCTCACTGGTTTTATGTTGGGATCCTTACATGTCCTTTGGCCTTGGAAGGAGCAAATCACACTTCTTTTTACGCATCGTGATGGGAGAGAAGAATATTTGCTGGGAAATATTCTGCCTGATTTTCAACCTTTGGAAATCATTTGCATGATTGCATTTGCAGCAATGGGAGTATGCGTGGTCATGGGATTAGATCAACTTTCTAAGACCAAATGAAAAAACTGGGACTCTTAGGACATCCAGTTTCTCACTCCGTGTCGCCCAAACTGTTCGCTGATCAATTTTCGAAATCAGGACGACTCGATCTAGAATATCTAGCCTACGACCTGCCTGAAATTTCTGACTTCAAGACATTCACAGCTAATAACCCTGACATCGTAGCACTCAATGTAACGATCCCTCACAAGGAGTCCATCCTTCCTTATTTGTCAGAAATAGATGAAGAAGCAAAAGCGATAGGGGCTGTCAATACACTTTTCAAAGCAGAGGGAAAATGGAAGGGCTACAACACAGATGGCTGGGGGTTTCGAAGGTCAATGCAACCCTTCCTTCGGGGACGCCACGAAAGAGCACTGATTTTCGGAACGGGTGGGGCTGCAAAAGCTGTTGCATATTCTCTGAAATTATTAGGTGTTGCATGTTATTTTGTGAGTAGAACTCCTGACAAAAAGCGTGACATTTCGAATGTCATAGGCTTTGATGAATTAACACCAGAAGCTATAAAACACCACCTTTTATTAATTAATTGTACGCCTCTTGGAATGGACCCCGATACAAATGGATGTGTTAAAATCCCCTGGCAAGGTGTTGGGAAAAATCATTTAGTAGTGGATCTCGTTTACAATCCAGATGTTACTACATTTATGAGCAGGGCGTTAGAGAACGGTGCGGAGGTGATGAACGGACGCGACATGTTGAGATTACAGGCAGAGAAATCATGGGATATTTGGTTAAAGAATGGATTATAAAAAACAATGAGTAAGGCGACACCCCCTACAGAACAAACTGGCAAATACTCCGACCTCCACGAGATGAGTGTTGGAGCATTGATTTCTGCCATGCATGAAATAGATTTCGAAGCCTTAGAGGCCGTGGGAAGAGTGAAGAAAGAAATTGAAGATTTTGTGGTTCATTTGGTTGCAAGGATGGAGAAAGGTGGGAGATTATTCTATATGGGAGCTGGGACAAGTGGTCGACTGGGTGTTGTAGATGCCAGCGAATGCCCTCCTACGTTTGGTGTAGAAGATGGAAGAGTGGTGGGATTAATTGCAGGGGGAGATTCCGCAATCAGAATGGCGGTAGAAGGTGCCGAGGATGATTTCCACCAAGGATGGAAGGATTTGTCGGAACATGAGGTCACTGAACGAGATACAGTACTGGGAATTGCGGCCAGCGGAAGAACACCGTATGTCATCGGAGCGATTGTGGAAGCCCGGAAATTGGGAATGTTAACCGCGTGCATTACATGCAACCCCGAAAGTGAACTTGCACGAGAATCTGAATGCCCCATTGAAGCAATATCGGGTCCAGAATTTGTGACCGGATCTACACGTTTAAAAGCGGGAACAGCCACGAAGCTTATTCTCAATATGATCACGACCGTCACGATGATTCAACTTGGGCATGTGAAAGGCAGCCAAATGGTCGACATGAAATTGTCAAATAAAAAACTCATCGAACGGGGCACAAAAATGGTGGCCGAAACGACAGGGCTGAGCAATGATGAGGCGGAGGAACTTTTGCTGGCACAAGGAAGTGTCAGAGAAGCTGTGAAACGTTTTAACACAACCCTAGGAACGTCTAAATAGATGCATCAGATTGAACCATATTACAACTGGCGCAATCACTACGTGGCAAGCAATGATCCTCGAAGTCCTTTTTTTGAGAGGGAGTATAATGAAATGTCTTATCACATCAAGTTGTATGACCATTTCATTCACCCTCAGTGGGATACATTTGGATCAAATACGCTCTACCTCAAGATCTTATTTGTGGAGTACGAAGATGGATATGCCATCTTAGAACTCATGGGAGAATGGAATGACTGTTTGCACAACGACATCATGCAGCTCAAGCGTGACATCATAGAATCCCTGCAGGAGGAAGGCGTCTCCAAGTTTATCTTAATCGGAGAAAACGTACTTAACTTCCATTACAGTGACGATTCATATTATGAAGAATGGTTTGACGAACTGGTGGAAGTTGATGGATGGATTGCCTTACTTAACTTCAGTAATCACGTCCTTGAGGATATGAAAACGATAGATCTAGACAGTTATTTTGTCTTGGGAGGTGAGCTCAACGAAATCGGATGGAGGACGTACAATCCAGACCAGTTGTTCAATAAAATCCAAGACAGTGTTGAGAACAGGATTGGGCTTATTCATTAACTCAGGCTTAAAACCCTTCTATCGCACCCAATCCGAACAGTGCAAAATCAAATTTTACGGGATCGATTGAATCGAAACTTCTCAGCGAGGCGTCCAATTCTTCGACAGATCTCCAATCGTTTTGGGTACGATTCAATAGACCCAAGGCTCTACCGACATTGGAGGTGTGTACATCTAAAGGGATGCTCAACACACTGGTAGGAATCTGATCCCAAATCCCCAAATCCACTCCCCTGTCTGCGGACCGCACCATCCATCTCAAGTACATATTCAACCGTTTGGCTGCGGATCCCTTCGAAGGGTTTGCAACATGTTTGCGTGATCGATCAGGATGGGGCTGGTTAAAAAAAATGGTGTGAAACTTACTTATCACGTCTTTTAGATTGTTTGGTCTACCTGATGCCTCCCATTCTGAAGCAAAAACAGACTCTAAAGAACCATAATCACGAATAATTCTTTGCAAAGACCGCATAAAACAAACCGCATCCTCAGGTTGAAATGTTCTGTGGACAAACCCATCAAAAACCTTCTCGTCTGCCTTTTCGAAATTTAAAACGAAGTCAAACGGAGAATAATCCATCCGTTCCATTAAGCCATTTGCATTTTTTAATATTGACTTTCTTTTGCCCCAAGCTATTGTAGCTGCGAGGAATCCTGCTATTTCTATATCGGCTTTATTTGTAAATAAATGAGGAATCGAGATGGGGTCATCAGGAATAAATTCTCGCGTTTCAAATAGCAGTTGTTTCTCTAGCAAAAACGAACCAAGTTCTTTTTTTGAAAGCGCCTTTAATTTTTTAATTCCCATATCAGATATAATAATGGTGTAAAGGTCGTAAAACCAATTAACTTTGCAGCAGAAATGGAGTGGGTCAGACCAGAAATACTTTGGGGATTAGCAGCGCTAATCATTCCCGTATTAATCCATTTGCTTCATTTGCGAAAATTCAGGAAAGTTTCGTTTTCAAATGTTTCGTTTTTAGCTGACATCAAAAAAGAAACCAGATCTAAGCACAGACTTCGCAACTTGTTGATTTTGGCGTTGAGGCTTACAGCGATTGGCGCAATCGTTTGCGCATTTGCTGACCCATACATTCCTTATTCAGAGAATTCACAAGATGCGTCTAGGGTGGGCAATGCCGTCTCTATATACATCGACACCAGCCCATCAATTGATGCCATTGGTGAGGAGGGGCCACTTTTACAGGTTTGTAAAACACGCGCTTCTGAAATAGTTGAACGGTACTCTGAGACGGATAAATTCAACATTCTCACCAATTCGTTTGCTGGCAACTATGCTCATTTCTACAGCAAAGACGAAACATTAGAAAGGATTTCAGGCATTCGCACCGAACCATTCGTAAGAAATGTAGAATCTGTGATCTCACGCTCTACTGACCTTTTACAAAAGGAAAATGACAGAGTAAAAACCATTTATTACCTAAGTGATCTCCAAAAAAGTTCACACATCCTTTCAGATCCATTTCTTCCTGACTCAAACATCTCTATTTATTTCCTCCCATGCTTGGCGAATGAAAGACCAAATGTTTGGATAGACTCCGCTTGGTTTAACGCGCCGATTGCAACGGCCGGAAAGCCTGCTGAATTGCATGTACGCATTAAACACAATGCGCTTCAAAGAGTCGATGGTTTGGGGCTTCAGCTCCACATCGATGGAGAACGAAAGGCGATTGCAAATTTTCACCTCATTCCCGGCATGGAAACCGACACGATTCTACGATTCAGTCATGGACAGCCTGGACTAAATCACGCTGTATTATCTATCGATGATTCGCCGATTCAATTTGACGACACATACTTTCTAGGCTACGAAGTTGTAGACCAAATCAACATCTTACATCTCACCCAAGATCTCTTTTCTAAAGAAACGAAAAGTTTAAATCGCGTGTATGAATCCAACAACGCATCTGTAAATATAGAGACCTCAGAATCGATTCCTGATTCCCAAACATTGTCCTCGTTTGATTTAATCATCACAAATGGATTGGTGGACCCGACAAATGGGCTCACAAAAACACTGGGGGAATTCGCGTCTTTAGGGGGGACTGTCCTTGTCATCCCCGATTCATCAAACAGTTCATCTAGAGCAAATTATTTGCGTACTGAATTTGGTTTCGGTTCTGGATCGAACTGGAATCTATCTGAATCTCCGGTTGCGATTGGAAATTTGAATGTTGAACATCCTTTATTCGACGGGGTGTTTTCATCGACTCCCAAACGCATGGACTTGCCATCTACGGACAGATGTATCTCGAGGAATATTTCTCCAGACGAAGAAATTCTCGGGACGATGTCTTCGGGGCTGGTTTTTCTATCTCGAATCCCTGTAAATAAGGGTGGTGCATTTCTTTTCGGATCTCCATTGGAAAAAGAAACAGGCAATTTGGTGAATCACGCACTTTTCGTTCCTATTCTTTTGAGAATATCTGAAGTCGCGCGATCAGCAAGGGTTCACGCGTTCACACTTGGGTTAGACAATGCGCTGACTTTAAATTTCGAATCCAACGAAGAAGATGAGATTCGTATCTCCTCATTGGACAGTTCGATTGTCATCCTCACTGAATCCAGATCATCATATGGATCCACGAACTTACTTCTAGGCCCTGAGCTTGATAAACCGGGGAATTATTTCGTTCAAATAGATAAAATCCAGGTCCTTGCATTTGGCCTCAACGCAGACAGAACTGAAAGTGATCCATCTGCTTGGGACATTCCTACATTTCGACAACAATTGGCATCCTTTGGATGGGAAAATGCTTCCGTTCTAAATGTCACAAACGAAACTATTTCCTCTGTAGTGGGGAATCTAGATACTGGAAACCATCTTTGGTGGTATTTAATACTTGTCGTAATTATCGCATTAGCAGGTGAAACAATTCTTCAAAAAAGATGGAAACGCACATACTCATAAAAAATGTAAGCGTCGTCGACACAGGCGGTTCTTTCAACGGTAAAAAAATAGACCTCCGGATTAAGAAAGGAGTGATCACAGAAATTGGCACCGATTTAGAACATAAATCCGCGCTTGTTTTGGATAAAAAAGGCAGTTACATCAGTCCAGGTTGGATGGATGGGCAGGCTCATTTTCGGGATCCTGGATTGGAGTTGAAAGAAGGACTTGAAAGAGGGCTTCATGCGTGTGCGGCTGGAGGCTTCACCGATGTCGCAGTGCTTCCTTCAACCACACCCCCAGTGGACAATAAATCGGCGGTCTCTTATCTTCTCACACGTGCTGCGGAATACAACATTCCATGTGACCCACACCCACTTGGATGTGTCTCAGAAGGGAGGCAAGGAAAACAACTCGCTGAACTTTATGACATGAGTAACGCTGGCGCCATCGGGTTTTATGATGACAAACCCATTGAAAGGGTGGGACTGCTCAAGATGGCATTGGAATACCTTTCTCCATCTGGGGATGTGGTCTTATCTGACGCATATGAAGCCGACCTCAACCCAGGTGCCTCTATGCATGAAGGAGAGACAAGTACTGCGCTAGGACTTACTGGATCTCCCTCTGAATCTGAAACAATCAGACTGCAACGCGACATTGAGATTCTCTCATACACTGGAGGGCGATTGCATATCCCTGTTGTATCTACTCAAGGTGCTGTCAAACTTATTAAGCAAGCAAAAAAACGGGGACTTGCAATCACAGCATCTACCACCCCTCATCACTTGACTTTTATTGATGAAGATCTGCTGTCCTTTGACGGAACCTTTAGGGTCAACCCTCCTTTGAGATCCAAATCTGACAGAAAGGCTTTGCGGACGGCGTTGGCAGACGGAGTGATTAACTCTGTCGTCTCTGACCACAGACCTGAGAACATCGAAAGTCATGATGTTGAATTTGCTTTGAGCCCAAACGGAATTTCAGGAATTGAATCCGTTTTTGCTGCAGTGAACTCAGCCTGTCCAGATCTAGACTTGGCCCGATTGGTGGATTCAATATCAAACGCTACGCGCCGAATCTATCAACTTCCGGAGCAGCACATTGAATTAAATGTTCCTGCAAAAATCACATGGTTCACACCCAAGCAGAAGTTCTTGTCACCGAATATATCCGGTGGAGTCAACAATCCTTGGGGAAATCAGGAACTAAATGGCGTTGTATATGGCACCATTAATGGAATGAGAGTTCACTTAAACGAGTAACTCCAACATCAAAGCTTACGCTTCCCCTTGTGGGCCTCCGAATGCCAATGGCATTGTCTCCTCGGGTCCGCTAATTTCAGATATCGCACCGTGCGTATCTTCATATCGCTTGATATTTCCAGCCAACGCCTTTAACAATCGCTTTGCATGTTGAGGAGTCATGATGACTCTTGAACGCACTTTCGCCTTCGGCATGCCTGGCATGATTTGAATAAAATCTGTGACAAATTCTGTCGGACTGTGTGTGATTACTGCCAAGTTTGAGTAAATACCCTCACTAATCTCTTCTGGTAGCTCGATATTAAGCTTGTTCTTTTTTTCTGCTTTTGCCATTTCACTAAGGTAATACACCTAACCTTCTTTATCCTATTTTCTCAAGGGAAGGTCTAAAATTGATATTAATTCGGCCACTTCGTGAAGGACAATTTCATTGTGTGGAATCGACTGTGGGTTATAATACACCTGTCCCCACCCTGCTTCTCTTGCACCTATGATATCTGCCTCCAAACTGTCCCCCAACATGATCGCATCTTCCAGCTTTGAGGCCGTTTCCTTTAACGCCAAATTGAAGATCTCTCGGTGGGGTTTCTTCACCCCAAGGGCGTCGCTTGTCAAGACGGTTTCAAAAAAGGGTTCCAACCCACATTGTTTCACTTTAATGTGCTGCACTTCCTCAAAACCATTTGTGAGCATAATTAATCTGTGTCCACGGTCATATAAATCTGTCACCACTTTCAAAGCATCTTTGACGAGATGGGTTTTATAGGGGGAGGTTTCAACATAATGCGAGCCCAAACGATCTCCCAACTCAACATCTTTTTCTAACCCCCAATGAGTAAGAGTCATGGAAAACCTTCGCCATCGCAATTCCGCTTTATCCATTCGACCAGCTTGATACTCCGCCCAGCACCACGCATTGGCTATTTTGTACTTCGATATATATTCTTCAACGCTTTCAATCCCGAAAGAAGGAAGTGAAATTTCATCAAACCCTTCTCTTAAAGCCTCCACAGAATTTCTTTCAAAATCCCAAAGTGTGTGATCCAAATCAAAAAATAAATCTTTCATATCATTTACGTGTCTTCATTCAACCAATCCCGATTTAACGCTCCAACTGAAAAAGGTCAACACACAACCCCACACAAAAAATGCAACAATTAAGTACAAGGGTGTATGGCGATTGTGCGAAAAGTATTTGGCACCAAGGACTGCAGTGATAGGCACCGAAACCAAAACGGAAACCAGCATCAATCCCTGAAGACCATATTGTTTTTTAAATTGAATAAACTGCCTTTTTCTTTTCGTGATGAAGCGTTTTTTCTTGGGTGGCTTGATGTTCAAAGAAGAAGCCTTCACACTTTTCCACCATGAGAAAATAGACTTGCCTGCTTTATAGAACACCAAGATGCCAATTGTCGCACCTAGAGAACATGTGACCATCACTTCCATCCAGTCATAACCGGCAGCAATCATCAGCGATGGTGTGAGCAAGAACTTCAGGATGGACATCAAGACCCATCCCAGGTAAGCAACAATATCAGAAATCAAACCTTCACCCATCGCTGTATTCTATGATCGTGATTTCGGGCCGTATGACAAATCTCCAGCATCTCCTAAACCTGGAACGATATAATCGTTCTGATCTAACCCTTCATCTATCGCTCCAATCCAAAAAGTAGTTCCTTCGGGCAATTCTTGTTGTGCATATTTCACCCCTTCAGGACTTGCAATAGCACAAATGACATGAAGCTGTTTGGGCGTCCCGTCTGAGCAAAGGGCTTTATATGCCGCAACCATTGATGCGCCTGTTGCGAGCATCGGGTCCACCAATACGAGAATGCGACCCTCACAAGAAGGAGCCCCGAGATACTCGATTTCGATGTCAAAACCTCCATTGGGATTGTGCTTCCTGTATGCAGATACAAAGGCACAGTCAGCACCATCCCACACCTCCAACACCCCTGCGTGCATAGGCAGTCCTGCACGCATTACAGTGGCCAGCACAGGCTGTTCTGAGGGAATACTACAACGTGCTGTCCCCAGACCTGTATTCACCTCTACTTCTTTCATGGGCCAAACCTCCGCAAGCGCATTTCCCAACATCCATCCCAAACGTTGAAGATTGTGACGGAACGCTGCGCGATGGCTTTGGGCTTGAGGATGACGTAAACTGAAAAGTAAATTTCCTGCCAGTCCTTTCTTTTTACTGAAATCGTGAATCAAATGCTCATTCATAAGAGCTAAGGTAGGCACCTTCTAACTACATCTTCATAAAGAGTTTGCCAACCTTCCCAAATTCCATGATTTGAGACTGAAGTGTTGTGCCAAACTGTCATCATCACACCTCCTACCTCTCTTACGGCATCGGCTAGTTCAGTCACAAGAAGAAGGGACTGTTCACTATCAAGATTCAAGTATGATTTCAATGTTGAATCCATCACAGCAAAGGGGTGAACAACAAGTTCAAGGGGGGTGTTCTTTTCAATATCATATGCGGGAAAAGGACGACTCATGCCCGCTCTGAATCCAGGCTGATCCGCGTATCCCATGGAGTAATCATGCTGGATTGATGCATCTTGAAACGCGGTCCACATTGAAGATTGCCCCCTTAAAAAATGCGTTCTTATCTCAGAGGTGTTTCCCACATCTTCAAACATCCTTTTTTCAGATAAAAAGGATTGACCTTGATGAGAAATTGCCTCGTAGCTCGGATGCCAGTTTACGGTTGCACGAGAAGATAATTTGTCTATTAACGGAATTAACACCGACTTCGATACGCCCAAGTCATGCGGTCTTTTATAATCGGCAAAATGCACGAAACACTTTGTCGTCAGATTTGACTTCTCGTGAAGGTTGAGAAAAAAATCGTACGAGTCATACGGGTCTTGGGCCTGATTTAAAAGGACGTTCATTCTTTCACAAAGTCGCCCCCACCTTAACAACGCAAAATCTCTCGTACCTGCAGCTATATTGTGAACGCGCGACCGTCCCAAATAGGCAAATGCAATATCGATGTCAATCGTAGGTTGATATTCATAATCTTGGGGGGTTCGTTTGGGTGTAATCCCCAACTCTTTTGCGAGGATCATCGCCAGGTTTTCAATGATGGGCGTACGCAACATCCCCTCTCTATAGGCGGAGCTAGAAACACCCCGAAAGCGACCATGAGCGTCACGCATCGCAGTGTCTATTTCACCACCAGAAGGGAGTTCTTCCCACCGTGAACAACAAAAGAACGCTGCAGCCAACGGATCAAACATCAAATCCGTAACGCCCAGGACTTCACCTGGAAATTTAAAACCCTTCCACTCAACCCACATGACACCCGAAGAACGCGTTGTATGGTCGTCGCAAAAGCTCAATGAATGGATGGGACATTTTAACGACTTGGTCGAAGTGTGTAATGTATAAAAGTGGTTGCCCTCATTTTCAAGGTCAACGTTTTTGACCCATTCAACTTCCAACCCCAGACATGTCCCAAATAAGATATCCGCTCCGTACCTCATTCGCTCAGTCGGCGCGCTGTATGATATCGAAATTTTATTCATGAAAACTTCTCAGTTAAGATACTAAGAATATCATCAGCGGCCTCCCCGTCTCCATACAGCGCATCTTCACCATCTATCGTTCGTCCAAATTGTGCGTTCGCACACTGATTCAGATCCTTTGGTTCAAAGCATAAAACAGCATGACCTGCATTCACAAGCTCAACCCATTCTGTATTTCTACGTATGACCACCGAGGGAGTTTCACAACTGTAGGCTTCCTTTTGAATTCCTCCTGAGTCTGTAATGACCAGGCTACTCGTCTTGATTAATCGAAGAAGTTCAATATATCCGACTGGATCAATGGCATGAATGTTTTTTTCCAAAAGAACTTGGGACCAAACCAAACCATACAATGCGACCAGAGATTTTTCCGTTCGGGGATGCACCGGAAAAGTAGCTTCAACATGATGAAGCATACACCAATCTCCGATAGAATGAATCCAAGACTCTAGACGTGGAAGATCATCTACATTGGAGGGCCTATGCATTGTGAGGAGGACAGATTTCGATTTGAGTCCCTGCATCTCTTTTGTAAAATACAATGCGTTGTCGTGCATAATATCTCCTGTTAGAAAAGCCCCGAAAATTCCCTCATTGTAAAGATTTTCAACGGCGGTAGTCGTGGGCGAAATTAAAATGGACGATAATTTATCGGTCGCAATCCGATTGACCTCCTCTGGCATTTCAAGATCAAATGACCGAAGACCTGCCTCGATATGAATAATCGGGATTCCTAACTCATCCGCAGCCTGAGCTCCTGCCAATGTTGAATCAGTATCTCCGTAAACGAGAACTGCATCTGGCGAACATTCATTTATTGCATTCGTGACCCCCAATTTCATCTCATTCATTCTTGCCTGTCTCTCGCTACTTTGTAACCGAAGAATAAAGTCTGGTCTGGGCAGATTTAATTCCTCAAAGAAAATATCTGAAAGTTGGGCATCGTAATGCTGACCCGTATGAATGATTGATTGGCTCCATCCCAAATCAACTTTTTTCGCAATAGCTCTAGTCAAAGCAGAGGCTTTGATAAACTGAGGTCTGGCCCCTAATATGGTGAGTAACAAAGGCATTTTTAGATGAGTCCTTCGTCCGCAAAGCTAACATACTGTTTGCCTGCTACGATGATATGATCCAATACCGGCAAATCTAAAAATTTTCCGGCTTCTCTCATATTGTTTGTGAGTGATTTATCACTGGAACTCGGTATGGGATTACCTGATGGATGATTGTGAATTAAAACGATGGCAGCAGCTCTTAACGCAAGCGCTCTTCCAAAAATTATCTTCGGGTCTGCAACAGTCCCTGCCAAACCACCTGATGAAATTTTAATCTCTGCAAGGACATGGTTAGATCTGCGAAGAAGTAAAATCCAAAATTCTTCATGTGGAAGATCCGACAACCTATCCACAAACCTTAAAAAGACATCTCGAGAAGAAACAATTTGAACGGTGACAGGGCGCATACTCGCCATTCTGCGACGACCAATCTCCATTGCAGCAGTAAGAATCGAGGCTCTGGCAGAACCTATCCCCGATATTGAAGCATACCCTTCAGGAAGTAATTTACCCAACTCATGCAAATTGTCTCCCGCCAGACCAAGGAGGTCAATTGCAACATCGTGGGCTGTCTTCCCGCTGGGGCCACTTCCTATTAAAATGGCCACCAATTCAGAGTCTTTTAAAGCACCTGCACCTTGAATTAGCATCCTATCCCTGGGACTCAAATCATTCACCATCACAAATCATCTCAAAAATTATTCAAAAAAAAACCCCCCGACTTAATGTCGAGGGGTCAAATATCATAATAGTCGTGACTTAAGCTAGGCTCGATGCATAAACGGAGAGGCTAGATTTAAGGTTGGACGCTTTATTCTTGTGAATTACATTCGTTTTTGCAAGCTTGTCTAACATAGACGAAACCTTCGGCAACATAGCAGCTGCTTCCTTAGCGTCTGTTGACGCACGCATGTTACGAATCGCGTTACGAGTTGTTTTGTGCTGGTAACGATTACGGTCGCGCTTCTTTTCGTCTGAACGAACACGCTTTAATGCTGACTTGTGATTTGCCATTTTTATTTTAAATTCAGGGGTGCAAATATAGTAAGGAATCCAACTCATCCAACAATAAAAATGGAATTAACTGTCGCATTCCCATTTTAATATCAAATCAAGCTCTAAAAATCCACCTTGGACAGTCTCGCGACGGTTCCGTTGAAGTAGAAAATCGCTCGGAACGAAGGTCGTGCTTCCGATAAAATCCTCAACAGTCGCTTCATCATAATCAAAGATCAATATTTCAACCTGGGCATTCCCATTTTAATATCAAATCAAGCTCTAAAAATCCACCTTGGACAGTCTCGCGACGGTTCCGTTGAAGTAGAAAATCGCTCGGAACGAAGGTCGTGCTTCCGATAAAATCCTCAACAGTCGCTTCATCATAATCAAAGATCAATATTTCAACCTGGGCATTCACCTCTTCTCCTATAAAAAGCAAAGATTCAAAATCAATGGAAGCTGGCAATGCTTGACTGTAAGAAAGCTCTGAGGTAAAATAGCTGTCACCATTAATGCGAACGATGGCATACAACTCTGGGAACCCTTCGTCAAGGTCATCTTCAAAATAATCTTCATCAAATACATTGACATCAATAGATTCTACAATGATATAATCCTGTGCCGATTCATCACAACACCCCGTGAGAAAAAAAACGAAGTTAAGAATAGCTGTAAAAAAGAACGTTTGTTTCATGGGTGCAAGTAAGGGGAAAACAAAAAAAAGAGCGCTATAAAGGCGCTCTTTTTATCCTAACAATCTACTTGTATTCATTCAAGAAGGGCTCATTCACTTCCCTTGATGATTTATAATACTTCATAAAAGTAGTTTAGATTTTGTTTAATAAAAAATTATTATACGAGTATTTTTAATTTAGGCGATAAATGATGTTGATTAGTCGATAATTATCGTATTTATAACGAATACTTTGCGCCTAAAACAACACGTTCCCAACTTCAACATAACAATATCCATCCAAATTCTCAGCACATTTAGTTGAAAGACCCTGAGCAAAACTGCTCAAGAAACACAAACTGAAATTAAGCGCCAAGGGAAGCAATGGGCAAGTGATCTCCAAATATGATGATGGTTAATATGAAGCACTGTAACGTATTTTGCAACGTGAAAAAAATCCATGTATCTCTTCTTATTTTGTCTCTCGTATTTACGAACAACAACGACGCACAAACTGAACTCACTCTTCAGGGCACATGGCAATGTCTTGACTCTTTAGAAATAAACGCTCCTGGAAGAATGCCCGGCAGTCTTTACAATGCTTTGTTAAGCGAGGGGATTATTGCGGATCCTTTTGTAGGCACAAATGAAGATTCCATCCAATGGGTAAGCCAAATGGATTGGACCTTTACTTCCCACGCATTTGAGGCTTCGGAGGTAGGCTTGAATTCAAATTTCCTGGAAATCGATCGGGTCTTGACGTATTCTGTTTGGTCTATCAATGGCGTGAACATTGGAATCACTGACAACGCTTTCCACATGTGGAAGTTCGATTTAAAATCCGCATTAAAACCGACCGGAAATATTGTGCAAATAAATTTCGGGTCTCCACATAAACGCACAAAATCATCCATTGCAAACGCTTCGCATCCACTCCCTGGCGACGCCCTTAGAGCGGTTCATCGATCCCCTCAATTCGCTTTCGGATGGGATTGGGCCATGTCACTGTTGGACAACTCAGTCGGCTCAATGAACATCGAGCAATCCAGCACAAAACATCCACTTCAAATCAAAAAACTAGATGTCATCACAGACCGCATTGAGTCAGGCACCGCAACAGGCAGGGTCAGGTGGGAAATTGAAGGAGAGTCAGATGAAAAACTGATGTTAAGGTGGGCATTAACAAATCCTGAAGGACAAGTGGTCGCAGCTGGAAAACCAAAACATGGAAAAGGATTGGTTGAAGTCCCTTTTGAAATAAAGAATGCCGACTTGTGGTGGACACACGATCTAGGAACACCTGCCATGCACACGCTGGAGGTTGTTGCTGTGGGTCAAGGGAAACTGATGGGGAGAGAGAAAATTGAGGTGGGACTGCGCACACTTCGACTTGACACATCTGAGGATAAAAGAGGCGCAAATTTCAAATGGATCTTAAACAACGTTCCCATATTTGCGGGTGGAGCCAATGTTGTCCCCGCGGACCTCATTTTGAATCGCATTCGTCCCTCAGAAGAAATCCGATTGGTAGAAAATGCTGTTGCAGCAAACATGAATACGCTCAGAGTGTGGGGAGGAGGGAATTATGCATCTGACACGTTTATGAATGCGTGCGATGAATTGGGTGTGTTGGTTTGGCATGACTTCATGTTCGCTTGCGCCATGTATCCTGGCGATGATGAATTCATACATTCTGTCTCTAATGAAGCTTCATACCAAACCCAAAGACTGAGACACCATCCTTCCTTGGCAATGTGGTGTGGCAACAATGAGGTGAGTGAAGGTTGGGCGAGATGGGGATGGAAGGATGGCCTTACAAGTGACGAAATCGCAGATATTCAATCCTCCTACGACAAGGTATTTGAGGAACTTTTACCTTCGATCGTTGCTGAATTTGATGACGCACCCTACTGGTCGTCCTCTCCATCTTTGGGTCGAGGGGATTCGGACTTTGTCAAGTGGGGAGATGCACACGACTGGGGAATATGGCACGACGGATATTCTTTCGATTCACTTTGGTCAAGGGTTCCCAGGTTTATGAGCGAGTTCGGATTTCAGAGCTTTCCCGAGAAATCCACCTGGGAGACGGTGGTGTCTGACGCGAACTTTAACCGTGAGTCAGAAGCGGTACGTGCACATGAAAAACATTCACGGGGATTTGAAATTATTGATTCTTATCTCGACGAAACGCACGGAAGCGACTTTGAAGATCTTCCCTACGAGGAATGGTCATATCTCACTCAAGTGATTCAAGCCAAGGGGATTTCAGAAGGCGTAAAAGCCGCACGTTTAAATCAAGACTTCTGTTCGGGATCTTTGGTTTGGCAATTAAATGACTGCTGGCCTGTCGCCTCATGGTCTTCAATCGATGCACATGGGAAATGGAAATTACTCCATCACAAGCTCAAGACTGCCTTCGCTCCTACTCTCCTCTACGGCAGATGGAATACTGACGGCCGGAAACCCATCCTTGAAGTGGGGCTTGTCTCAAATCCCACCCGAGAAGAATCCAAAGAAATTCCGGGAACGTTACGCGTGTCCGTTGTGGGTTTCAATGGCGAGGAAATCTCTGTGAGCGAACATCCTTTCATTCTTTCCCCTGGCAAGCCGATGTGGACAGAATTCGAGAACATTCTAAGCAGAAAAGTCGACCCCACACGGTCATTCATTCAACTCTCGTGGAGCGACGACGCGTGCGAGGACAAGTCCCATTGCCAACACTCTGCGAGCGCTGTGGTTTGGGCTGTATTGCCGAAAGACCTCAACCTCGACCCAGCCGATATTTCGGTTCAAAAAGGACCTACGATGTATTCCGAAAACAACAGCACACAGTACATTATAGAATCTCCCGTCTTTGCAAAAGACGTTCAGCTTACGTGCAACGCTTCAGGAAACTTTAATGTCAATGGGTTCGACCTTCTTCCTGGCGAAAAGAAAATCGTTGTATTCACACCCCACAAACTAGAAACTTGGGCGCCTGAATTTGCAAAGAGTGGAACATCGCAGTTACCTCATTCTCAATTTTTGATTCAAGCCATGAGCCTTAATGCGATACTTGGCGAGTAGTTGACTACAGCTTTTACGCGCTCTTTTACTTGGCTCTTACCACAAGCTCGTCACAAAAAAGCCAAGTAGGCTCAGTAGCTGCAGCGTGCCAATCAGGACACAATCCTGAGTTTACCGCCCGCATCTTGATGTACTGAGCTTTGACATTTTTCAATGACCCGGTACTGATTGTCAAAATATCTTGCGCATCATTCTTGTCCAGGGAGGTGTTAAAAACAAGGTCCGAAATCACATCAAAATTCTTTCCATCTGAGGAGACCGAAAACTCAACAGCACTGGGCGGGAAAATCCAAGCATCTTGATATCGATAGAAATTCGCAGACAAGGAATCCAACTCCAGCACCTTCTCCAGATTTACAGTCAGCAAGACATCCTCATTTTGTACCGCTTGCCAAACCCCATCGTGAAATCCGATCGAGCCTATTCTACCGTCTACCAAGGCCATTTCTCCACCTCCGGAATAATATGGACTAGGCACAAAACCGAGTTCAACGGGGCGGTACAATCCAGCATGCGAATCGAGAATAAATGCTTCACGATTTTCAAGCCTTTTACCTCGATAAACAATGGAAGCACTTAACACCCCTGGACCATCAATCACCATCGATGTACCCAACACAACACTGTCTCCTTTAAAATGGGAATACCCCTTGATATACTCCCCCTCAGGCGCAAGAACCGCATACAATCGATCTTCCTTGACAGCGAGGGACAGGGAGACCGGGATGGCCTCCATTCCATAATCCACACCGAGGAGTGAGAGCCGTGAAAAGTGAGGCTCTAAGCGATTTATAAAATGTGCGTACGCACCGGTTGCTCCAGTGATCTCTGTGCCAGACCAAAGAACCTCCGCAAGTCCGATCGCTCTCGGAAACACCTTAGACTCCACCAGCTCTTGGGGTGCCCTTTCAGTCCACATGTTGCACTCCCCGCCTAAGATTCTCCCTGGCCCATCCGAAGTGCCTTCCGGGCGTGGCTGGAAGCTATAAACTTCTTCAAGATTCGTCGAACTTAAGGGGTAATCTAAATAGCAATGACTCGTAGGAGAAACAATGACGTCCGTTCCAATGGAGACCGCTTCAATCGCGCCTTCCATCCCGCGCCAGCTTTGGACCATCGCTCCCTCGGGCAAACCACCCTCCAAAATCTCATCCCATCCGATGATCCTTTTTCCTTTGCCTTCCAAAAACTTACCTATTCTTTCAATAAACCAAGTCTGTAGTTCATACTCGTCTTTTAAATCATTCTCCTTTATTCTTTTCTGACACTTCTCACAACTGTGCCACCTCACTTTTGGGGCCTCATCCCCGCCAATGTGAATCCTGTCAGAAGGGAAAAGATCACATACCTCCTCCAAAACGGTTTCTAAAAAGGCAATCGTACTGTCATTTCCAGCACAATAAATATCTTTAAAAACGCCCCACTTATTTGCGACTTCCAATTGATCTCCTATGCAACCTAACCAAGGATAGGAAGCAAGTGCCGCCTGACTGTGACCAGGCAACTCAATCTCTGGGATAATCTCAACATGTCTTTTTTGTGCATATCGAATCACCTCTCTCACCTCTTCCTTTGAATAATATCCTCCATGCTTCGTTCCATCCAGCTCGGTTCTCCATGCACCTACTTCTGTAAGAAGAGGGTATGCATCTATTTCGATTCGCCAGCCCTGATCTTCTGTCAAATGCCAATGCAACACATTCATCTTGTGCAGCGCAAGGTTGTCAATCGTTTTTTTAATGAATGCGACATCCATAAAATGCCGACAACAATCCAACAGCAACCCCCGATGTTCAAAATCAGGTGAATCTTGAATGGTGGTTTCTGGAAGAAAAAAGCCGTTCTCACATCCGCCATATTCACAGGCATTTGGCATCATCAACCTGAGCGTCGTAAACCCACGAAACAACCCCACCTCACTATTTGCTGATACATGAATGACATCATCCTCGATTCTTAACTCATAAGATTCATCTCCCTTTCCCTCATTTTCGTTCATCTCAAAAATCAAATTGGGATTTGTCGGAAAGTCCCTCGTGACTTCAAGTCCCACACCCACGAACCAAGCTTCAACCACATCTGCGGAGTTCCCCAAATTTTCAAAACCTTGGACCCTTAAATCTTCACCCGAAAAAAACGGTTTTACGTCCTCCCCTTCCCCGATGAAAGAAATCGATTTCGGCAACGGGATGAGTGCATCAACACCTCCCGAGGGGATGTTGTGAGGCGAACTTGGGCCACAAGAAATGAGGGCAACAATTGACACCATCGTCACGAGACAGACGTTAAAATGCTTAAGATTCATATTCATTCCATTTGAGTACGCCATCACTGAGTAGAAGCGCCTTGTCAAAATCCACGGGATAAGTGCTTAAATCAAACAGATCGTCACCGACATTTGTCAATGTATTTGGGAGTGTTTTTAGTCTACAAGACGCATGTACAGCTTCAACTCCCGCTTCGCCTAACGCAGCGATATCTTCTAATCTCACACCCCCTCCAGCGATCACCTCCATTCCCATATTGGAAAGATCACCAAGCAAGCCCAGTCCCAAACCCGCAGCTGGAGCACCTCCACTCGACAACACTTTGTTGATTCCGAAATCTTGCAAAACTTTTGCGGACTCCAAAGGATGTGTTGACAAATCGAGCGCTCTGTGAAACACCATAATTTCACTGGAGATCTTCTCGCACAGCATCTCAATGAGATTCTCATCCACATTTCCATATTCATCCAATCCTCCGACCACAACCATCTCTGCCCCTGCATCTAGACAGTCCAATGCTTCAGCGATGATTAATTGTTTTTCAGAAGCATTGTAGACAAAACTACCTGCTCTAGGTCGGATCAATGCCCTCACTGGGATTCCTATGTTTGAACTCGCTCTAACAGATGCGGGAGTTGGCGTCAGACCTCCACACTCCCAGTGTCCACAAAGCTCAACTCTATCCGCACCTGCTTCTTGTGCCAAAGCGACATCCACAGGCGTACTTACGCAGATCTCAAAATTCATCGTTCGCTTGGACAAAGTTAATTTGGACAAGGTTCACCGAACACAGACAGCACAGATAGGACATCCGAAACTGTGACCGCACCATCCGCATCAACATCTGCAAAACAATTTATATCGCACCCAAATTGACCCAAAATCTCTAACACATCTGCAACAGTAATGACACCATCTACAACGATATCTGCTGGGCATGTATTGACAATTGGAGGAGGCGCATCTACATCGTACCATTCACAAATTGGAGGATACAAAGGACACACTTGTCTGCTTGTAAAGCCAACAGTTACGGCTCTTGTTGTATCGTAATATTGTGTAGAAGACGAATGTGGTGTATGCCCAGCTCCTGGGAAGACATGGAAACAGTTGTCCATTCCTAACAAATCTGCTTGGTTGTGAATAATCTCGCTGCCATCTACGACCGTTACATTGATGCCCGACAATTGCACGAAACCTGTTCCAAAGGGCACTGTCCCATCACTGGTGCCATGCATACTTACCACCGGCGTGTTCCCTGCTGAAATCCAGTCAACATTTCCTATCGCACCAGAAATACTGAAGATGGAGAGTATGTCTGAGGAATATCCTGGTGATCCTGATTCCCCTTCTAATCCACCTGACAAACCATTTGCATTAAAATCTACTGACGAAGGGATCTCTGACAAATCATCGACATAGGCTGTATGAAGTGCAATAAAACCTCCTGCGGATGACCCTCCCAAAACAATGCGTTCTGGATCTATGCCCCAAGTATTGCCATCCTCTGCATGTGTTTTACGTAGATATCTCACCGCGGCTTTTGCATCTTGAACACCCCGAACCACAGCTTCTTGAAATGACGATTCGAGGGCAAAGAAATTTGAGAGGCCCAATCTATAGCTGATCGATACAGCAACATATCCCATTCTTGCCAAATCCTGACAAAGAGGCACCACATCTGCCCCATCATTCGAACCACCTATAAAGAAACCACCATGCGCCACGACAACAACTGGCCTGTTTGTGACCACATCTCCTAAAGGTTGATAGATATCCATGACCAAAGAAACATTGCTCCCTGTTGCGTTCATATTGTTGCCATAAAGGATGTTGTAATCCACTGAGAATTCTTCAAAAATGCGATATCTATATCGAGCTCCATCACACCCTATACCGGTTTGGGCAGGAAGGTTCATTGAAAAAATAGTTGATAAAATAATGCATAAAAATATTCTCATCACAATCGTTTAAATTGTTCTTTCGAACCAGTTATTTAGCTCCCTTTCCAGTTCGGGAATGCTATCTAAAATGTAGTATTTGTTCTGAATAACATCCGCCTGAAAAGGAGTTGACATCACTTCAGCAAGATTGAAAACTTGTAAGTCATTGCGCGATTCCCAAGCGTGGGTCGTTTCGCCATAGGAAGACATGATCCCAGCACCAAATAGCTTTGCTTCACCCTCCTCTCTGATAAATCCAAATTCAACAAAGAACCAATACAGCCTTTGAAGTTGAGTGACTTGAAACGTGCGTCCGGCTTTTGAAAGAGCCGTTCCAACTTCTCCAAATCTGTGCATGAAACTTCCGAAATCCGAATCCATTAAAGGCGGGATATGACCAAAGGTATCGTGAAACATATCGGGCTCTTCAATGTAATCCACTTGATCTTTGCGACGCACCCAAGTAGATGTACAGAATTTTTTTTGCGACAACAGTTGAAAGAACTCAGAAGGAGGTATCAGGCCAGGAACAATCTCAATTGACCATCCAGTGGCTTTCTTCAATTGAAAGGCCATTTCCTCTACCAAAGGAATAGACGTCCTGGTCAAAGTGTCCGACATTGAATCGAGCATATCTAGATAAAGCCGGCTGGCTTTCCCCTGAAGATGCGCCTTCTGTCTGTCGTATAGAAAATTCCAAGTCGTGTGTTGTTCTTGGCTATAATCTTCTAATTTCTGAGTGGGAAACATGGTATGCAAAAGGTACACACAATTTTCTCACGAAACGACTATTGAACTACAACTTGCAGCGATCTGTTGAGTTTCGCAGAGCGTAAGACATAAACACCAGGCTCTAACCCGCTCACATCAAGAGAAGTACGTGTGGATTTTACATTCAAGACTTCAACCAACCGTCCGTTTATATCTGAAAGCGTAAACGCCGTACCGACATACTCATTGGACACTTCAACATGAAGCACATCCGACGTTGGATTTGGAAACGCCGTCATGACAAAATCACCATTCTCATCTTCTATTGAGCTGATGACACCCATCGAGATTAACAGGCCTCGGAATTCTTGGTAGTAGAGGTTTGAAACTCTTGCATCGTGAACAACCACAGTATTCTCATCGTTGATGTTTTCTGCTGTAGAGGACCAGTTGTGAGATCCCGTCACAACAGTCGGATCTGAAAGCGGTTCGCTGTAGTCAATCACCGCATATTTGTGGTGAAGAGATCCGGCGATACCTTGATGAGAATGCACATCTATTCCGGCAGCAGTCAGATTGTCAAATTCAGCACCCGTTCCTGCGATTTGTTCGATTGCACCTTGAGGGCTGACAAAGAAACTTGACCCATCAATAATCGCATCAGCAAGATCGTCACGTGTAAAGGACAAGAGCGCAAACGCCATATCGTAATCCATGGTTTCAATGGTTTCTCGAATCGCAGATGTCGTTCCATCTGTCGGAGAGAAATAAACCTCAACAGGTGAACCTCCTACAATGTATTTCAATGGCGTGTTGACCGTTTTTGCGGGTCCAAACTTAGAATTTGCTTCATCTGGAACCATGGTATCGCTGCCCCACATCTCATTGAATTCAAGGCGATATCCACGTGCAATACTTTGGTCTTGAAAAACAATCACATTGTTCTTGTCAGTATTGAGATTCGCCGTAGTCATATTTGTTGACCCAGTCAACACGAAAGCCGTTTCAGGGTAGTCAGCATCCCCAACAAAGAATTTGTTGTGCATTCCTGAACCCTCACCGTCTGTGCGGTAATGAACAGGAATTGAGCTGTCAAAATTCTGGATCCCTAGGTTTGCATTTTCTCCTTCGGCGATATATCTAATCTGAACTCCGTTTGCCGCAGCTGTATTTACAGCATTTTCAATCGCGACATTGTTTGTGTTGTATACGGCAATGTCGAGCGTATGTTGGGCAGAAGTAATCCACGCTGCAATCGTATCGTTTGTGCTCGTGCCAAGTGACATTGCTTCTTCGTCGATCGCGACAGATGTATCCACAGAGCCGGTGAAGTACACGTGAATGTTTCCTGAAGATTCTGAGATGGTCGCGTACACTCTTGTAGGAGAGATTACGGTTTCTCCCTCATCACTTGTAGATCTTACGCGTGCATAGTAGAGTGTGCCGGGACTAAGTCCACTCAAAGAAACCACGTGATCTGTCACGGGAAAGAAATCTGAATCAGATATTCCTAAATCTGGCGTTAAACCCCACTCTACTTCACTGTTACCAGCCACATCTGTGGTCCATATGAGGTCAAATGATGATGCTGAAATGTTTGTTTGCTCTACTTCAGAAGTAAGACAAATCCCAGAAGTCGAGACCATATCAGAAGCACCCCTCGGTAAAAGTTGGTATCCACCAAACCCATCAAATGTAAACTGACTTACAATGCCCATGAGGTTCATTTCACATCCGTTCAGGATCGTACCCACAAGAGAATTGGATGATCTGACATAGATGATTCCTTCTTCTCCAGAAGCGTTGAAAGTATAAGTGGCGTTGCTCTCTATGGTTTGGCCACCTGAATCGAACGTTGTAGACTGAATCACCACAAGCTCCCCTTCCAAAGACTCGTCAAGCATATTGGGCGTAACCACCTGCGCTTCTGGCAGATCGTTGCCAGAACTTAGAACATCCACCTGGGAGAGGTTGGGTCCGATTTCGAGCAGTCCATTGTACTCGGTGATTTCTCCCGTCACAGTCACCTCATCACCTGGGTTAGGCTCAGCTGACCAATCATCCCAATTGTCTCCAGGATAAAGCGCTATTCCAGCAGAGTCATCCTGGATATATCTCACTGATCCCAAATCTGATCCACTTGTAACAATACCTGTTATGGTCACAGTCTGGCCTATAGAATAATTTGAACGGACGTCTTGTATGTCAGACTGAGCAGTTAAAACTGTCGAGGAAAGGATCGCAACAAATGCGAGGGTACAGCTAAATAATTTCATTGAAAAGAGGTTATCGAGAGTAATTAAAATCTGACGCGAATAGAGAAATTTGAACGGAAACCATATCCCATATACACGCTTGCTGAAGCAGCATCAAAGTTGTTTTCCGTAAAGGCATAAGTTCGGTTAGGGTCCGTAAAGTTCCACTCACCGTAGGGGTCATTGTTTTGGGCATTCACGAGATAAATCGTGTTCAAGACGTTAAACATGGAGAGCCTGAAGTCGATTTGAGAATCGTTCAGGTCCATGGTGTATCCCGTGTGAAGATCTAAAAGTCCGTATGAAGGCAGCTCCCAGGATTGACGCCCTTCGTTTTCGCCATTCAAAGAGAAGGGATCAAAATTGGCGTAAAATCTATCGAAAAACGTATAGCGTGGCTTGATATAAAATCCATTCTTGCGGTATCTAATGGCAAATCCGATTTGTGTTTGAGGGGCATCTCCTACGGATACACCCGCTGCATTGTATTTCACAATCTCTGGATTTCCTTCATAATCCAAATAGGGTAGGTTTGTGTTTTCATCCAACAAAATCAAACTGTCCTCAGAGCTGGTCCATCGCCAATCACCATAGGATCCATATCCCTCAATTGTAATGTAGCGATTCAATTGGTAACCGAAATCAAGCTCAATCCCCTTGTGAAGAGCGCTCATTGAATTAATGTTCGCCCTTACAATCTCTCCGTCCGCTGTTTCAAACCTAAGCATGCTGTTGAGCGGCCTGTTCTGCCAATTCGTATAGTATCCATTCAGATTCAACGTCCATGGGGACTTACTCCACTTGACACCAAATTCAACCGAAGAGATCTTCTCGTTTTGAGTGTTTTGAATAAACGTGTTGTCGAAACCAATCACGCTCGAGAAAGTCGGTGTTCTGTTGAGATATCCGAGGTTCATAAATGCGTTCGTCCACTCATCAATATTGACATTTCCACCACCTTTCACGGTGTAGCCTGAAATCCACTTCCAACCAGATTCGTTGTGCTCCATTTCACCTGTCTCCTCATTTTCTTCTAGTGGTTTGAAGTAATCCACACGGTTGTACCCTTGGTTGACAGCACTCACATTCACAAAGTAATTGTACCACGGACCTTTGAATTCCATGAGCGCAAAGACCCCTCCCCATTTCACAAAAGCGTCATTGTGATACCCTATTGTGTCTCCCACAGCATGCATGGGCTGGGTGTCATTTGCGTCATCTTGATCAACGAAATAATCTCCCCCAAGCAAATCATGAACAGTACTGTAGTGCTCCCCTTGATAGGTTCTGAAATCTGCTCCACCTGAGAATGTCAGCTTATCGCTACGCTCATACCTGAAAGTAGAAAGCGCGCCAAACCATTTGTGGTTGTTGTAGAGTTTCCTCAGAATTCTTGAACTCTTAAGAAGCGATTCTGAGTATGTAGGATCAATAGGCGGCCCGAACAACCCACCCACAGTATTTGTATTCCAAAACTTCTGAAAGTCAACCTGACCACCCTCCGAATAATCTCCCGAACCAAGCGAATTCTCTAACCTTGTTCCTCCGCCATGTCCATAAGACGCATAGGCAGTGGTCGTGATGTAAAGCTTCTCTGTCGTTCTCCAGCTGTGGCGCAAAGACATCAATGGTTTGTGGTATTTGTTCTGACGCTCATACAAGTTCGATCCATTAAGCTCGCCCCAATGAACATTGTAGTTGAGCCCCATGTCCCTCAGGCCAGTGGTATCAATGTAGTTTGTCGATGTCATTTCATTCTCAAACTCAGAAGCCCCACCATCCACATCGTACTCATACTGAGAATTCAGTTCAGCATACGCTGCTTGCTCGTCTTCAAGAGAGAGAGATCCATCGTTAAAAATCGCATCATACGCTTGACTGTATTCGGTCATTTGAGTGTATTCCGCATCCGTCCCTGTGAAAAGACTTCTTGCATACTCTTTGTTGTGCGTTGGAATTCGTTGCTGATACCCACGCGCTGAGTTCTTCGAAGGTGCGCCAGTCACGCTTAAAGACAACACATGCGACCCGAGTACCTTTTGTGCCTTGCCATAGTAGAACCAAGAATCTGTATACGTTTGCGCGACATATCCACCACTGTTCCTATAACTTCCCGCAAAAGTAAATCCCCAACCACCCGCCAAACGACCTGTGGTATGACCAAGCGTCGTTCGCGTCATTCCAAAACTACCTAACTCCTGCTTCACACTTGTTTTCTTCTTGTTTTCAATGCCGACAGTCACAATATTCACTGTTCCACCGATTGCTGGAAGAGCGAGTTTAGAAGCACCCAGTCCTCTTTGAACTTGCATCGTTTGAGTGACCAGATCTAGGCCAAACCAGTTGTTCCAAAAAACGCCTCCATTCTCCATGTCATTGACAGGGATCCCATCTATAAGAACACTTACGTTTCTCTGTTTAAATCCTCTGATACTGATACTGGGCCCATTGTCGTCTGACCCTGCTTGAGTGGCATAGACACCCGGCGTTGAGTTGAGTAGCATGGGGATAGGTTGAGAACCCAATTCCTCTTGAATCTGGAGTGGCTTTATATTTGAAAACGCCACAGGAGTTTCACGATCTATTGCGATATCTGCGACAACCCTTGCTTCTTGAAGGAGTACGGTCTCCATCTTAAAAACAACTTCAATGGTCGCGTTTGCAACGACATTGACCTCTTTTGACATCGGCTCATACCCGACGTAAGAAACCCGAAGGCTATATCTACCTGGCGTAAGTTCGATCGTATACAACCCATCGAAATCCGTGAGAACACCTGCCGACGATTCACCTGCACCATAA